>CAZCSY010000086.1:0-6428 GCA_964501505.1 uncultured Planctomycetia bacterium | reverse complement strand
CTTCGTGAGAACGGCGCCGGTTAGGAAAACCCTTGGCGACGATGTCCACACTCTGGGCGTGGGCATCGGTCAGCATCTTTTCTTTTTCCGCTTCCACCTGAAGGACCACCTCCTGACGCAGACGCTCGGCGTCACCCTGGGCCTTATCCATGATCTCCTTATGATAGCGATCGGCCTCCTCCTGTTTATGCCGAATCTCCTCCTGGCGGCGGATGAAATCCGCATTCAAGTCATCCAGGTGCGACGTGGCATGGCTGATATTTTTCGTCAAGACCTGACGCAGCGCGTAGATGAGCGCCCCGAAGATGACGACCTGAACGATGACAATCTGTACCCAGAACATAAACAGGCTCCTGTCAGGGCCTCCTAAGCGCCCGGCTTGCCGGAAAACAGCTGGAAGACGATCATCATGGCGATCACGGAGACCGCCAGCGCAAAGACCATGGCGATCACCATGGCCGTGAAGATCTTCGGCGTGGCCGATGGGTTACGGCCCAACGCCATGATGCTCGCAAAGGCGCTGGCCATCAAGACCGCAACCGGCCCCATGATGCACAGACTGAAGATAAGAACCAATGCGGTGTTACGCGACATCGTTTTTCACCGCCTCCAAAAGTGAGATAAAAATGCTCCGGTCTTTTTTGTCTCGCTTCTTTGTCTCACGGCGTCTCGACGATAGCGATGACCTTGTTCCCCCGCACCTGCACGACGCCCTTCTTGATCTCCAGGCGCTTGCGATCGACGACTATTATACCACTAATCAGACGGCTCAGTAACGGTTTGTGGTAAGGCAGAACCTCAAAGACTCCCCATTCGCCGGGCAGAAGCGCGCTCTCGGCCCGTCCTTCAAAGACGACGCCCTGGGGGGTCGCGATCAAAACGTCGATGGAAGCCATGGCCTTGCTCTCTGGCAACGAAAAGGCGACAACCAGGGTAACAACAGTTATCGCAACTTAGTCGCGTCTTTTTAAAGACCTTTAAAAAGCCGGCCCCGCACTCCCTAACGAAGGCTGAGAGCCAAAGATAGAAAGTGCGGGGTCGCGTGTCGTATCATCTATTGTTAACTCGTCCTATTCCTTTTCCTTCTTCTCACCTTCTTTTCCTTCTTCGACATTGAAGGGTTTGGGCTTGCCGAACGACTCCTTGCGCGCGCCCACGATCAGCTTCTCGGTCATGCGCACCTGGGCGTTCCACGTGAAGAAGAAGACGGTCGCCAGGAATCCGATGAATATCAGGATCACGAAAATGACGAGCCACGTCACGCGCCGGTTAGGCACCTGCCCTGCCACTTTCACGTCCTTCAGCAACGCCGGCTCCGGCAGGGTTCCAGCCTGTACGAGGAGCTTCTCGATGCGCTGGAGGTCTTCCTTGATCTTCTCGATCTCCTGCATGTTCGTACGGTACTGGCCGATGTGCCGTTCGCGGCTCAATGTCTCGTCGTTCGCCTGGGTCTTGAGGATCGTCTCCAGGCGCTCGTTGATCTGCGCGCCGATGAGGCGGGCCGCCTCGAAGTACTCCGTATCCTTGAGGTGTTCAACCGCTATGTCCGCCTGTTTCTTGAGGCTGGCCATCTCTTTTCCGTCGACGAACCAGATATCTTCCACCTCGACCTCGAAGAGACGCGACTCCAACGGCGCCAGCTCCACACCCTCTGAGTAAACGTAATAGATGGACTTCTGCGAGTCATACTCGAGCTTCAGGCCTGCCAGGTCCATGATGTCGCCGGGCTTGACCTCCGCCGGCAGATAGACCTGGACCGGCACCGTCTGCACCTTGGTGCTCGACGGGTTGGCCACGGCGATGCGGAACTTGACGCTGCCGGTCGCCAGCGACGTCGAGACGATCGGCGTGTCGATACCGCCGAGTTTGGCCTCGAACAACTGCGACAGGAACTTAATCACGCCCTGGATGGCCTCTGTCTTATTCTTTATCTCCTTGATCGACGGGTTCTCGCCGAGCGCCTCCTCCAGCATCCCTTGCAGGTCGATGCCTTCGGAGTCGCCGATGAGCGCCTTCAGGCGGCTGGCGACCTGATTCAAGATCTTCGCCTGAGTGCCCTTATCCATCTCTTCGGCGAGCAACCCCGGCAGATCTTCGACGCTCTGCTGGAGGTTTGTCAGCGCCAGACCAATATTAACCGCATTGTCGGAGACAAGGACGTCCTGCAGGGCCGTCACGGCCTCCAGGACCTTCTTGGCGACGCGCTCCGCCTCTGGTGCGGCGGCGGCCAGACCCGCGATCGCCGTGATGGAGGTTGACTCGACGATTCCGGAGCCGGAGACGAGACCCCCCGTCGTCTGCTCGGTGATGACATAGGTATAGGCCTTACCCGGCGTGAAGACGCCCGTGTCCGCCTTGATCTCATAAACATACAACCCTTCGGCTGTCTCGGTCATCATCCGGTCTCTCTGGATGACGGTATTATCGAAGTTATAGATACTGATCAACGGTTGCAGCCGCGTCGGCCCCTGACAGCTGAAGGTCAGGAGGTCTCCCGGCAACGACGGATTGGGCGATACCGTAGCCTTCCAGGAGTACTTCTTGGCCGTGGCCTCCAGCTCCCCACCGGCCTTGACCGCCTGGTCCGCACCGCTCTGGAGTTTTTTGATAGCGGTATCGGACTTCGTCTCGAAGCTGGCCAGCGTCGTATTCACGGAGGTGACCATCTCATTGGTCTTATCGATGATGATCTGCTTTTGCTCGGCCATCTTGTCGGTGATGAGGCCGGCCTGGTCGTCCAACTTTGTCGTGACCAACGTCGATACGCTCGTCTGAAATGCCGGCAGGGTCACGTCGCGCATCTCCTCGACCGCGTCCTGCGTCGCCTGCAGGCGCTTGGCCGTGGTCACCTGGAAGGAGCTGGGCGTCTTGAAGACCGCGCCGCTCGCATTGGTGATCTTTGTGATCGTACCGTAGGCCTTGCCCTCCGTCAGGGTCGTCGGATGCCAGACCATGTCGAAGAAGCCGGCGGCATTCGGGGTGTTGTCGTACAGCGTCTGGATGAGGGTCCCGCTATCGTAGATCTCGACGGTCACGTCCACGGCGCCCGAAACGACGAAGCCGTCGCGCTCCAGCCACGACGTGACAGCCAGGGAATCGGACGAGGCCGTGTAGGCGAAGTCCGAGTAGGCGCGCCAGATGTGCACCGTCGTCGTCTCGAGATACAGGGTGAACGCCTGGTCGGTCTTGGCGTCCAGGAAGTCGAAGTTCTGCGCCTTTTCGCCGTATCCGGTCGTGACCCAGCTACAGGTGAAGAAGCCGTAGGGCGTCTCTCTGACCACCGGCGACGTCAGACCGCTCGCCTGCCAGACGATCGTCTCGGTGCCCGTGATCTTCTGCACGGCCGAGAGGTTCGTCAACGGCTCGTTGGTCAACAGGTCGCGCAACTCCCAGGTGATCGTGTAATAATCGATGGTAAAGTTTGCGTTGGAGACGTCGTACACCGCCGGGTCATTGACGTCCGAGACGCGCACCCGCACGCTCACCGAGCGGTCGTCCGGGAGGAGCCAGGCGAAGCTGCCCGTGTTGGGCGTCGAGGACGCGATGGTGTGCACGTCCGAAACGAAGTTGTCCTTGGAGTACTCGATCTTGACGTTGGCGATGGTCCCGGCCGTCGTGCTCCACGTGATCGCGCGGGTCTCGGCCGTCACCCACCGTTCGCCGCCGTTGGGCGCGGTCACGACAAAATCACCGCGGATCGTGAAGTCGGCGTCGGAGGCGTCGTTCGTCATCGAATCGTTCGGGTCATCGATCCTCACGCGCACCTGCTTGCTGATGGTATCCGGGATCGTCCACGCGTAGGTACCCGTGTTCTGCGCCGGATCGGCTTGTGTCACGATCGCGTACGGGTAGGTGCTTCCCGAGTCGGTCGAGTACATCAACCTATAACCGATCGTGCCGCCCTTGACCCACGTCACGTTGTGCACCGTGCCGACGATCCACTCCTCGGCGCCGTTGGGCACGCTCAGGGTGAAGAAACCGCGGATACGGAAGTTGGCGTCCGAGTCGTCAAACACCGTATCATCGGAGGCGTCCTCGATGCGCACGCGCGCGTTCGGCGATGGGTCATCGGGGATGAGCCACGGGTAGGTATTATTGTTCGCTGTCGAGGCGATGATCGTGTTCGGGTAGGTGCTGCCCGAATCCGTCGAGTACTTCAGCTTGACGTTGGCGATGGTGCCGATCGTGTTCCACGTGACGGCGTTGTTCTGATTGATCAACCACAACTCGGCGCCGTTGGGCGCACTCACGACAAAGTCACCGCGGATCTTGAAGACGGCGCCCGAGATATCATACGCGTCGGCATCCGTCGTGCTCATGACGCGGACCTTGACGTTCGTCGAGATGGCGTCGGGGATCGTCCACTCATAGACGCCGTCGTTCGACGTGCTCGCGACGATCGGCGTCGCGGCACCGAAGTCATCAAGCGAGTAGTCGAGCCTGACGTTGGCGACCGTCCCCACCGTCGTCCACGTGATATTATGGACATCCTGCACCGTCCAGACCTCGCCGCCGTCGGGTGCGGTGACGGTGAACTTCGCGCGGATCTTGAACGGAGCGTTCGAGATGTCGAACGCCGTCGAATCCGCCAGGTCACTGATGCGCACCCTGGCATTGGCGCTGATGGTATCGGGGATCGGGTTCCACGTGAACAATCCGTCGTTGTCCGTCGCGGCGAGGATATAGGGGTACGTCGCGCCGCCGTCGACCGAGTACTCGATCTTCACCTGCGGCACGTTCGCGGGCGCGCTCGTGCACGTCCAGGTGATGTCATGGCTGCTCTCCACGTCCCACATCTCCCCGCCGTCGGGCTGCGTCACGGTAAAGCCCGTGATGATCCTGAAGTCGCTGTCGGAGACGTCATTGGCGCCCGCGTCATTCGGATCGGAGACCCGCACGCGCACCGTGTTGGAGATGCGGTCCGGAATGGTCCAGGGGTAAACGCCGTCGTTCGGCGTCGCGTCCGCGATCGTGTTGATGTCCGTCAGGAAGTTGAAACGCGAATACTCGATCTTGACGTCCGGGATGCTGCCGATGGTCGTCCAGGTAATGTCGTAGTCCGAGCCGACCTTATAGACCTGTCCGCCGATGGGCGAGGTGAGGATCACGGTCGCCCGGATGCGGAAGTTGGCGTTCGACGTGTCGAAGGCCTCGTCATCGCTGGCATCCGCCACCTTGACGCGGACGGAGCCTGAGACGTCGTCCGGCACGGTCCAGGGGTGCAGGCCGATATTGCCCAGCGACGTGATGATGGTCCTGTCGTAGGTGGCGCCGCCGTCGACCGAATACGAGAGGTCCACGAAGTTGATCGTCCCGCTCGTCGACCAGAGGATATCGTGAGAGGAACCCACGATCCACGCCTGGCCGCCGTTGGGCGAACTGATCATGAAGGTCCCCTGGATCTTGAAGTTGGCGTCCGAGGCGTCCGTCACCGTCGAGTCGTCGAAGTTCGTGATGCGCACGCGCGCCTGGGTCGTGATCGCGTCCGGGATGGCCCAGGCGTAGGTGCCGGCATTGGGCGTCGAGTTGACGATGGGGATATACGTCGCCCCGCCGTTGTCCGAATACTCGAGCCGCACGTTGGCGATGGAGCCCACGCGATCCCACGCGATGACCTGGTTCGAAGCCACGTTCCACTTTTCGCCGCCGTTGGGCGCCGTGATCGTCAGGTCGCCGCGGATCTTGAAGTTGTTATTGGAGGCATCAGAGGCCGAGGAGTCATTGGCATCCGAGACACGCACGCGGCACTGCATGGAGATCGCATCCGGAACGGTCCACGGGTAAACGCCGCCATTGGCCGCCGAGGCCACGATCTGATTCCAGTCGGTGCCGGCATTGGTCGAGTACTCGAGCTTGACGTTCGAGACCGTGCCGAAGGTTGCCCACGTGATGTTCTGGGGCGTCGCCACGATCCAGGCCTCGCTGCCGTTGGGCGCCGACAAGAGGAACGCGCCCTTGATCTTGAAGACGCCGTCCGAGACGTCCACCGCGTCGGCATCCGTCGTGTCGCTGATACGGACCTTGACGTTCGTCGAGATGGCGTCCGGGACCGTCCACGGATAACTCAGGGCGGCCGCCGGCGTCGCGTTGACGATAAGGTTCGGATATGTGGCTCCGCCGTCCGTCGAATACTCGAGCTTGACGTTGGCGATGGTGCCGTTCTTCGTCCAGATGATGTCCTGGCTGGAAGCCACCCCCCACTGCTGGCCGCCGTTGGGCTGGGTCAGGCTCAGGGTCCCGTGTATCTTGAAGACCGCATCCGAGACGTCGACCGCGTTCGGGTCGCCCGTGTCGTAGATGCGCACGAGACACTGGGCTGAGATGGCGTCGGGGACCGTCCAGCCGTAGGAACCGAGGTTGGTCTCGGAGTTCGAGATCACGATCCAGTTGGCCCCGTTGTTCTTGGAATACTCGAGCTTGACGTTGGC
>CAZCSY010000085.1:0-6432 GCA_964501505.1 uncultured Planctomycetia bacterium | reverse complement strand
CCGTGCGCGTGGCCACGCGCGCCGCCTGCTTGGTGTTGTTGGTCACGAGGACGATCGTATACTCTTTTTTGAGATGCGTCATCGTCTCCTCGACCTTGGCCATCGAGACGGGGTCCAGGCCCGAACACGGCTCGTCGAAAAGGATCACCTCGGGCCTGACGGCGAGCGTGCGCGCGATGCACAGCCGCTGCTGCTGGCCGCCGGAGAGCTTCGTGGCCGGGGTCTTGAGGCGGTCCTTGACCTCGTCCCACAAGAACGCCGCGCGCAGGCTCTCCTCGACCAGCACATCGAGCTTCTTACGCTCCCGGATCCCCTTGCGCCGGGGGCCGAAGGCGACGTTTTCATAGACCGACAACGGCAGGGGCATCGGCAGCGCAAAGATCATGCCCACGCGGCGGCGCAGGGTCTCGGAGGCCATGCCGCGGTTAATGTCCACCCGGTCGAGCAGGATGCTTCCCGAGTACGACATGTTCACATAGAGATCGTTAAGCCGGTTCAGGGACCGCAGGAAGGTCGTCTTGCCGGAGCTCGCCGGCCCGATGACGCCGAGGATCTCTTGGACGTGGATGTCCAGCGTCACGTCGCGCAACGCCGGAGCCGAACCAAAGCGGACGCTCAGTCCCCGGACTTCGAATTTGGGCGCCGGTGTCATGTCTACCATTTATACTTCTTCCTGAATTTCGAGCGGATCACGATCGCGCTCAGGTTCAAGATCAAGACCATCAGGATCAAGACCAGGGCCGTCCCGTAACGGGTGCTGACGGGGATGTTGGGAATCTGCGTCGCGATGATATACAGGTGATACGGCAAGGCCATGGTCTGGTCAAAGACCGACTTGGGCAGGTGCGGGATATAAAACGCCGCGACCGTGAACAGGATCGGCGCGGTCTCCCCGGCCGCACGGGCGATGCTCAGGATCGTACCGGTAAGAATGCCCGGCAGGGCGAAGGGCAAGACGCCATGGCGCACCGTCTGCCAGCGGCTCGCGCCCAAGGAAAGGCTCACCTCGCGGAAATAATCCGGGACCGACCTCAGCGACTCGTGCGTGGCTGTGATGATGACCGGCAGATTCATGATGGCAAGCGTCAGCGACCCCGCGACGATCGAGACCCCGCACTTCAGGAAGACGACGAAGAGGCTGAAGCCGAAGAGGCCGTAGACGACCGAAGGGACACCGGACAGGTTGACGATGGCGAGATTGATGAGCCGCGTCAAGGCGTTCTCCCGCGCGTACTCGCTCAGGTAGATCGCCGCCAGGACCCCCAGCGGCAGCGAGAAGAGCGTCGCGCCGACCACGAGGTAGAAGGTCCCCAGGATGGCCGGGAAGATGCCACCGGAGCGCATGCCGTCCGTCGGCATCTGCGTCAGAAACTGCCAATTCAACGCCGGCAGGCCGTTCTTGAAGATGATCCACAGGACGATGACGACGGGCGTCAGGACGAAGAGCGTCACGAGGAACAAGACGCTGAAGGCGACTTTCTCTTTGACGTGGACGTTTGAGAGGTTCATGTCACTGCCTGACGCGGTGCAGGAAGAAGTCCGCGGTCACGTTGATGACAAAGGTGATGAGAAACAGGATGATGCCGATAGCGAACAACGACTGGTAGTGCGTGCTGCCGTGCACGACCTCTCCCATCTCGGCGGCGATGGTCGCGGTGAGGGTCCGGACGGGCTGCAGGAACGTGTGGGGGATGACCGCGGCGTTACCGGTAATCATCATGACCGCCATGGTCTCGCCGATCACCCGGCCGATACCCAACATGCTCGCGGCGAAGATTCCGGGCTTGGCCGCGTGGATGGTCACGCGGTACATCGTCTGCCACCGGGTGGCGCCCAGGGCGATGGAACCCTCCTTGAAATGTCGCGGCACGGCGGCGAGGGCGTCCTCCGAGATGCTGATGATCGTCGGCATGGCCATGAAGCCGAGCATGATCGCGCCCGAGAGCGCGGTCAGACCCGTCGGGACGTGAAAGACGGACTTGACCCAGGGCACGAGCGTCACCATCCCCACAAACCCCAGGACCACGCTGGGGATGGAGGCAAGGATCTCGATGCCGGTCTTGAGGATGTCCCGCACGCGCAAAGGTGCCACCTCGGCGATGTAGAAGGCGGCACAGATGCTCGTGGTCACCGCAAAGACCGTCGCCCCCGCGGTCACCAGAAGGGAACCGAGGATCAAAGGCAGGATACCGAAGCGCGGCGGCTCGGAGATGGGATACCAGTATTTGCCTCCCAGGAATTCGGAAAGCGGCACTGTTTTAAAAAAGGTCAGCCCTTCCTTGAGGAGAAAAACGAAGATCAGAACGACAAAGACGATGACCGTGATGCCGCTCAAGAGGATGGCCTTCTCGATCAGGAACTCTTTGAGCCTTTGCATGGAGAACCTATACTCGTCTCCGCCCCTTCTTTGTGGAGGCAGCGGGCGCAGGTTTCGTTAATCGACCGGCGCGATGGGCACGAAATCGAGCTTCTCGACGATCTTCTGCCCCTCGGGCGACAATACGAAATCGATAAAGGCCCTGACGACGCCCCTCGGCGCAGACGGCGTGTACATCAAGAGCGGCCGGGAGATCGGATAGCGGCCGGAGATGATGTCCGGGACTTCCGGCGTCACGAACTCGCTGCCGGCATCCCGGGCCACGGCGATCGCCTTCTGGGCAGGGGTCACGTAACCGACGCCGTAATAACCTATGGCGTTCCTGTTCTGGGCGACCTCTTCGGCGATGGCCTGGGACGACGGCATCAACAGCGCCATGGGAGAAAACTCATCAAAGAGGTCCTTGCGGCCTTTACGCAGCACGTGTTCCTTGAAATAGATGTGCGTGCCGGAGTTTACCTCCCGCGACAGGATCACGATCGGCAGGTCCCTGCCGCCGACCTCTTTCCAGTTCGTGACCCTGCCCGTGAAGATATCGGCCAGCTGATCGATGGTCAACGCACTAACGGGGTTGTCCGGATGGACGACGACGGCCAGGCCGTCAAGGGCCACCTTGAACTCAACGGGCTGGAAACCGTTTTGCTTGGCCAGCGCCACTTCTTTTTCCTTGATCGTGCGCGAGGCCTCGGCGATATCGCACGTGCCGCCGATCAGCGCGGCGAACCCCGTCCCCGAGCCGCCGCCTGTCACAGCCACGCTCACCCCGAGATGGGCGTGGCTGAAGGCCTCGGCCCAAGCCTGACCCAAATTCACCATGGTATCCGACCCCTTTATCTGAATGATCCCGCTCAACTCTTCCTGGGCGACGGCCCCGCCAGTCAGACTCAGCGCCACAAGACACGCTAAAATAATATTCTTCACTGTTCCTCCCCCGTTATCCTGCTTGTCGTTGGGTAAATGAATGACTTGTCGATGTCCGCACTTAAGTTTATCAAATAATAAACGTTATGCAAGCCTTTCCAGCGCCTCGATGATGCGGGCTGTGGCCGACGGCACGGGATACTCCTTAAGCCGGCACCGCGGCACCCAACGGTGCGTCTTGTCCGTCTTGGGCAGGGGCTGGACGCGGCAGCGATAGACGTGCAGCCGCACCCGGAACCGGGTATAGGCGTGGCGCACGGTCAAAAGCGGCCGGCCCTCTTTCTTCGCAACGGACAGCTCCTCCCGAAGTTCCCGCCCGAGCGCCTGCAGGGGCGTCTCTCCCCTTTCTATCTTGCCGCCCGGAAACTCCCAGAGGCCGGCCAGGAGACCTTTAGGAGCACGTTGTTGAAGGAAAACGGCATCACCCCGGCTGATCACGGCGGCCACGGCCTCGACCGGCTGGATCTGCCGGACCACCGCGCCGGGAATCACATCCTGCAGCCCCCGGCGCCACGCGCAACATCTCTTTTTCAGCGGACAGCGCGGACACAGCGGAGCTTCCTGCCGACAGACCAGCGCGCCCAACTCCATCAGCGCCTGGTTAAAATCACCAATGTCCTTATCCGGAAGGGACCGCTGTAAAAACCCCCCAAGGATCCTGTCTGTCTGCGCGCCCCGCGTCCCCTTCATGGCCAGATAACGGGCCATGACGCGGCGCACGTTGGCATCGATGACGGTCTTCCTGCGGCCGAAGGCGATGCTCAGGACCGCGCCGACGGTATAAGGTCCGAAACCGGGAACCTGCGCGAGAACGACGGGGTCATCGGGGATGCGGCACCGGAAACGGTCACAAAAAAGGCGGGCCGCCCCGTGGACGTTGCGCGCCCGCTGATAATACCCCAACCCCTGCCAGGCCTTGAGCACCTCACGAAGCGAGACCGCTGCCAGCTTCTTCATCGTGGGAAACCGCCGCATCCACCGTCTGTAATAAGGTATGACGGTGGCGACCGTCGTCTGCTGCAGCATCACCTCGGAGATCCAGACGCGGTAGGGATCCCGCGTCCTGCGCCACGGCAGGTCGCGCTTATGGCGCCGGTACCACCTCAGCAGGGCTTGGGAAGGAAAAGGGGAAGGTCTCAAGATAAACTACAGTTCCGAAGAAATAAAAAGCCTGTCAGGCATGTTTCCTTAACTCTCCATCTTGGAATAAGTTACAACGTAACTTCTTTGTTGTCAAGAGACATAAGGAGCCTGCCTGTTATTTGTTCCTGCCCCCGCGTTCCCCTTCTGCCGCCCTGAAACAGGTCATTCGGACGCTTGCCATGACGGCGGGGTGTATCGCTATTTCAAATTGACGCCGTAAGGTTCCACGCCTATACTATTCTCGAGAAAGATATTATCGGGAGATTTTTCATGACCCCTCACAAGGAAGTCGTCTTCTATAAAGTTCTGAGTTTTTTCTTATTGGGCCTTGTGCTCGTCTTGTCCGGCGTCACGATGAGATACTACCTGAGAGATAACGCCATTGACCTGAATCTTCCCCTTATTGATAAAAATGTCCCCCATCAGGAAGAAATCAAAAAGATAGTAGAGCCCCTGCGATACTCCTTTATGGAAGCGCTCATGCATAAGGATGTAAGGATCAGCATTGATTTCGATGGGCAGACATGGACCCTGCATAACGTTCATCACTTTGATTCCGACGGAAATATCGTCCTGGAGGAAGGACGCTTCGGCATATGCGGGTCTCTTGCCGCCTACGCGTACCAAAAAATAAAACCCTTACTCGAAGACCGTTATAAAATCACCTTCGTCAGCGTTTCGGAAAGCGGGTTTTTCCCGAGGCCCTCAGGGACACATTATGTCTTGCGCATCACCGATACGTCTACCTTATTTTTTGGAGGTTTGCTCGCTTCCTACATCGTCGACCCCTCTTTCCACAGATATCAGAGATTTCAGGAATGCGAAGATTATGAATTCAATGCGGAAATAGAATCACTCGATCTCTTGGAGAAAAAAAATAAAGACATCGTAACGGGTATAAAGAAGACAATCCCCCTCGTGATCCATAACAACTATCTCATATCCCTGGGCGTCGAGGGCGCGGGCGCGCTATTTGATAAAGACAACTTCACGTTGGCCTTGACGGCTACGCGTCAATATCGTTATACGGGCAGGGTCTTGTTGGCCTTTCGGCTCTACAAGGGAAAGGTGCGGATCCTGAAAGATGAGGCCTTAACGGAGCAACTTATCAAGAAAAGAGAGTATGATCACTTATACAACAGGTTGAAAGAGCTCTTCGAAGATCTCATCGGCAGGAAAATAACCACGGGCACGTAATACCCCGGACGCGCATCAATAAGCACTCTTAAAATATGCCAAGCTCGACCCTCCGATCCTGACAATATTCCTTCCCAAGGACCTCCATTCGCATATCAGCCTAACGACACCCGCATGCGTGTTATCACAATCGTGCCAAACAAATCTACCTTTGCCGCCGCACAATTTGAAACATTTGTCAGAATCATTCTTGCAATATTCGTAAGTATGCGACCCGTCAATAAAAAAGAAGGTAGGCGTACCATCTACCTGAAAATCCCAAACAGCAGTATCGACATAATACTGCCTGATCCTTTTCTCGCAAGAACATCCTTTGAATTCTCTTCCTACAACGCGTTTTCTAATAAGATGATGGTCGTCTTTCGCAAGCCCCTTTAGTGTATCTTTTGCAATAGAATAATCCTGGGGCAGATCGACCGTATGGATAATGGCGCCTTTTAGATTTTCTGCCATTATTTTTGTTGTATGACCGAAGAAAGTCCCTATCTCCAATACCTCCCTTGGATTTTCTATGGCAAGAATAGCGATGAGACTTATTGCATCTCTATACGCCAACATGCCATCTTCATATCGACCCACCATTACTTCTATAGACGCTTTTTTACATCCCATGATATCTTCTAATTGTGCTACTGGAATCGAATTGAGCGGTCGTGATATTAAAAATGATTCCCTGCTTTCGAACGGGTTAACGGCATAAAACGCTCTTCTAATAATATCCAAAAAGCCTCTCGATCCAAAACGTAAAATACGCCAAAGGATTGCCAAATTTAAGCTCATTAAAATTCTTAGGA
>CAZCSY010000084.1:0-6437 GCA_964501505.1 uncultured Planctomycetia bacterium | reverse complement strand
AGTCGTCTCCTACAGGCTGCTCAGGTAAGACTTGTAGTTACGCTTGGTCTCCGCGACGCTGTCGCCGCCGAACTTCTCCAGGAAGGAGTTGGCCAGCTCAAAGGCCACCATCGACTCTGCGATGACGCCGGCCGCTTCCACCGCGCAGGTGTCGTAACGCTCCACCGCCGCCTTGACGGGCTTGCGTGTCACGATGTCCACCGAATCCAGGGGCTTGCCGACCGTCGAGATCGGCTTCATCGTACAGGTCATCACGATGGGTTCGCCGTTGCTCATGCCCCCCTCGATACCCCCGGCGTTGTTCGTCTTGCGGTAAAATCCTTTTTCCTTCGAATAATAGATGGCGTCGTGCACCCGCGAGCCCCGGGCCGACGCAAAGGCCGTGCCAAGGCCAAACTCCACCGCCTTGATGGCCGGTATCGAGAAGACCGCTGCGGCGAGGCGCGCGCTCATGCGCCTGTCGCCGGTGACATAGCTGCCCAGGCCGGGCGGGACGTTGCGGGTCTCTACGCGAAAAGATCCGCCGAGCGTATCCAGAGCCTTCTTCGCCTGCTCGACCTTGTTCTGCATCCGGCTCTTGTCCGTCTCCCCGGCGATCGTGAGGACACAACTCGTCACGCGGACATCAAACTCTTTCAAAAAAAGCTTGCAGACCGACCCCACGGCCACCCGGGCCACGGTCTCGCGGGCCGAGGCACGCTCCAGGACATTGCGGATGTCCTTATGACCATACTTCAGGCAGCCGGCGGCATCCGCATGGCCGGGCCGGGGGTTTGTCAACGGCAAAAGGTCCTCGATGCGATAGTCGCTGTTCTTGACATAAAGGCCCAGGGGGCTTCCCAGGGTGAGGCCATTGCGCACACCGCCGAGCACCTCGATGTTATCGGCCTCGATCTTCATGCGGTCCCCGCGGCCGTATCCCATCTGACGACGCTTGAGCTCAACCGTCATCTCTTTCAAATCGATCTTGAGGCCGGCGGGCATGCCTTCGAGAATGGCCACCATGCAGTGCCCGTGGGACTCCCCTGCCGTCAGATAACGCAACATAGCGCCCCCTTTAGCTGTTTAAGGCGAGGCCTCAAACAAAAATGAACTCTAATAATAAAAAATATACGAGATGATCCGTGGACCCCAAAAAAGACCCGCCACCGCCCCCATCGCAAGGTAAGGCCCGAAGGCGATCTCGCTCTCCCTGGTGCGGATCTTGGCGATGATCCCGACGACCGCGCCGATAACGGAAGCAAGCGGCAGCGCCAGGAGCGCCAGCTGCCACCCCAGAAAGGCGCCGACCATCGCCAACAGCTTGATATCCCCGCCTCCCATGGACTCTTTCTTGAAGATGAAGTCGCCGATGATCCCGAGCAGCCAGAGCGTGCCCCCGCCGACCAAAATACCGAAAAGAGACCTCCCTACGCCGTAGGCGGGCGCGGTCGCATCGTGCAGCTGCGGAAAAAAACCGCTCAAGACGAGGCCCGCAACGATGCCGCCCAGGCTGATCTCGTCGGGGATAATCCGAAAGTCAAAATCCACGAAGGTCGCGACGATGAGCCCCGAGCCGAAGAGCGCGTAAATGAAAAAAAACGGGCTCAGGTGATAGCGCATGAGGAGGGCGACAAAGAGGCACCCCGTCAGGAGTTCGATAAAGAAGTAACGCCACGATATCTTCGCCCCGCAGTCCCGGCAGCGGCCGCGCAGGATCACGTAGCTGAGCAACGGGATATTGTCGTGCCAGCGGATGGGCTTGTGGCACTGCGGGCAACGCGAAGCGGGCCGCACGATCGACTGCTCCCGGCCCATGCGGTAGATGCAGACGTTCAGGAAGCTGCCGATGCACAACCCAAACACGAAGACAAAGACAGGGATAAGGCTATCGCTCATACACCTGCTTCTCCAGGGCCTGGCGCATCAGGTCGACGGGGGCCGTGCGGCCCGTCCAATATTCGAAAGCCAGACACCCCTGATGCAGGAGCATGCCCAGGCCGTTCGCCCACCGGCATCCGGCGGCTTCGGCCGCCTTCAGCAAAGGCGTCTGGCCCGGGTTGTAGATGAGGTCGTAGACAAAGAGGCCCGCGTGCAGCTTCGCCGCGTCGACCGGCAGCGGGTCGCCGTCGTTCAGACCCAAGGGTGTCGCGTTCACGAACAGGCCCGCCTCATCGAGCCGCAGGAGACGCGCCTCGGCCGTCACCCGCACGTCGAGGTCCGGATAAAACTGCCTGACCCGCTCGGCGAGCCGTCTCGCCTTCTCCTGAATGATGTCAAAGACCTCTATCGCCTCCACGTGCAAGGCCGCGAGCGCCAGGGCTACGGCCTTGGCCGCGCCGCCGGCACCCAGCAGGACAGCCTTCTTACCGCTGAGGTCCACCCCCCTCTCCTCGAGATCAAGACCGAAACCCGGCTCGTCGGTGTTGAAGCCGGAGAAGCGGCCGTCGGGCTCGACGCGGATCGTGTTCACCGCCCCGACCATCTCCGCCATGGGGGCGATTTGCCCCGTCAGAAACTGCGCCACCTTCTCCTTATGGGGCACGGTAACGTTGAAACCCTGGATGCGGCGCTCCTTGACGGTGCTCTTGAAAAAGGTCTCGAGTCCGCCCAGCGGAACCTCAAAGAGTTCATAGCGCGCGGACATGCCGTAATGCTCGAAGGCGGCATTGTGCATCCCGGCCGAATAACTGTGCTTGACCGGATACCCGATCAATCCGAACAACGTAACGACCTTCTCGTCGACAACCATCACGGACCCCCTCCTCAAAGGTCGGACCTTGGTGTCTCACGTCCGCCCATAAAGATATCGAAGCCTCGCCGGACCGGTTACAGATACAAAGAGACCGCGTCGGGTTTCCGGACGGCGAGCTTGTTGACGGCGCTCAAGAAGGCCCTGGCCGAGGCCTCGATGATGTCCGTGCTCGAGCCGCGGCCGATGGCGACCTTCCTGCCGCTCGCGATCTTGACGACGACCTCGCCCAGCGCGTCCTTGCCGGCGGTGACCGCTTCGAGCCGATAATCCATGAGGCGCGTCTTCATCTTCGTCAGCTTCTCGATGGCCTTGTAACAGGCATCGACCGGACCGTCGCCCTTCGAGGAGACGCTCGCGATCTTACCCTTGTGTTTCAGGCGGATCGTCGCGCTCGGGGTCACCTTGCTGCCGCTGGCGTAGGAAACGCTCTCCAGCTTCCACGTCTCGACGGACTTGTGGATCTCGTCCTCGACGATGGTCGCCAGGTCTTCTTCATAGATGGTCTTCTTCTTATCGGCCAGGTCCTTAAACTTCTCGAAGGCCCTCTGGAGCTCCGCCTCCTTGAGGACGATCCCCATCTCCGCGAGCCGCCTTTCCAGGGCGTGGCGGCCGGAGTGCTTGCCGAGGACCAGCCCCGTGCCGGTGAAGCCGACGTCGGCGGGCGCGATGATCTCGTACGTGGCGCGCTTCTTAATCACCCCATCCTGGTGGATGCCCGACTCGTGGCGGAAGGCGTTGCCGCCGACGATCGCCTTGTTGGGCGGCACCATGAAACCGGTCAGCTTGCTGACGAGGCGCGAGGCCTTGCAAATCTCCCGGGTCTTGATGGAAGTCGCGATCCCGCGGAAAATATCCTGGCGCGTGTGAATGCCCATCACGATCTCTTCCATGGAGGCATTGCCGGCGCGCTCGCCGATGCCGTTAACCGTGCACTCGACCTGGCGGGCGCCGTTCTTCACCGCGGAGAGGGAATTGGCCACGGCCAGGCCCAGGTCGTTGTGGCAGTGGACCGAGATGACCGCCTTGTCGATGTCCGGCACGCTATCGCGGATGGCACCGATCAGCGCCCCGAACTCGTCGGGATAGGCATACCCCACCGTATCCGGGATGTTGACCGTTGCGGCACCGGCCTTGATGACAGACTCAACAACCTTGAAGAGAAAAGACGGGTCCGTCCGCGAGGCGTCCTCGGGAGAAAACTCGACATCTTTCGTCAGCGTGCGGGCGTAGCGGACAGATTCGACAGCCAGGCGCAGGATCTCGTCCTCCGCCTTTTTAAGCTTATACTGCATGTGGATCCTGGAGGTGGCGAGGAACACGTGGATACGCGCCCCGCCGCGCGCCGGCCTCGTCGCCTTGTACGCCGTGTCGATGTCCTTCTTCACGGCGCGGGCCAGGCCACAGATGACCGCACCTCTGACTTCCCGGGCGATGCGCTGGACCGCCTTGAAGTCCCCGCCTGAAGAGACCGGAAAGCCCGCCTCGATGACGTCGACGCCCAGCGCCACTAACTGACGCGCGATCTCCAGCTTCTCGCGCTCATTCAGCGTCGCCCCCGGCGCCTGCTCCCCGTCCCGCAACGTCGTATCGAATATGATCAGCCTGTCCATTTTAGTCCTTCATCCGGGGTATCCCGTCCGCTATGCCTTCTTCATCCAGGGCATCATATCCCTCAACTGCTTGCCCACCTTCTCTATAAGATGGCCGTCGCCTTCCTGGAGCAAGCGGTTGAAGTTGGGGCGGCCGGCCTCGTTCTCGCCGATCCACTCCCTGGCGAACTTACCCTTGACGATCTCCTTCAATATCTTTTTCATCTCCTTGCGCGTCTTTTGCGTGATGATGCGCGGGCCGCGCGTGAGGTCCCCGTAACAGGCGGTGTTAGAGACCCCGCGGCGCATGCCGGAGATGCCGCGCTCCTGGATCAGGTCCGTGATGAGTTTAAGCTCGTGGAGCACCTCGAAATACGCGATCTCGGGCTGGTACCCTGCCTCGACGAGCGTGTCAAAACCGGCCTTGATGAGCTCGGTGACCCCGCCGCACAGGACGGTCTGCTCGCCGAAGAGGTCGGTCTCGGTCTCCTCGGCAAAGGTCGTCTCGATGACGCCCGCCGTCGTGCCCTTGATCCCCTTGGCGTAAGCGAGAGCGATGTTCTTCGCGTTGCCGCTCGCGTCCTGGTAGATGGCCAATAAACACGGCACACCCTTACCCTCTTCGTACATGCGGCGCACGAGAGCCCCGGGGCCCTTGGGCGCGATCATGATCACGTCGACCTTCTTGGGCGGCTTGATCTGCTTGAAACGGATATTGAACCCGTGCGAAAAGACCAACACCTTGCCCTTCTTGAGGTTGGGCTTGATCGCCTCGCTGTACACCTTCGCCTGCACGTGATCCTGGGTCAGGATCTGGATCAGGTCGGCCTGGGCCGCGGCCTCGGCCGCGCTCATCGGCGTGAAGCCGTCCTGCCGGGCGTTCTCAAAATTCTGTGTCCCCTCCATCTCGGCGACGATCACGTCCAGCCCGCTGTCGCGCAGACACAGCGCCTGGCCCCGGCCCTGGATGCCGTAACCGATGACGGCGATCTTCTTACCCTTAAGGATACTCAGATCCGCGTCATTGTCGTAATAGATCTTCATCTCGTCTCCTTGTTTGCCCGGTAAAAGGTTGGATCGTGAGCGTCCGCCGACCTTACTTGGCGATGGCGATGCTCCCCGACTTCACGAGCTCCACGATCTTGAAGTCCTTGATGTCGTCGAGGAACCGGTGGACGTCCTGCGTGCTCGCCGCGATCTCGACGATCACGGAGTCTGTCTTTTTCTCGAACAGCGCGCCGTCGTATTTTCTCACTATCCTATGGAGGAACGCCTGCCCCTTCTTGTCCGCCTCGATCTTTACGAAGATGAGCTCGCGGTCGATGTGCTCCTTCCTGATGAAGTCGTGGACGGTAATAACGTCAATAAGCTTGTGCAGCTGCTTCTTGATCTGTTCGAGGATCCGCTCGTCCTGGGCGTTGAGCACGACCGTCATGCGCGAGACCGACGGGTCCTGTGTCTCGCTGACGGTCAACGAATCGATATTGTACCCGCGCGCGGAGAAGAGCCCCGCCACGCGCGCCAGGACGCCGAACTTGTTTTCGACCAAAATGGACAATGTGTGTTTCATGTCTTTTCCGCCGGCGTCCTACGCCATGCCGTTCATCATGCGGTTCAGGGCCTCGCCGGCCGGCACCATCGGGAAGACATTCTCTTCCGGCTCAACGAGAAAATCCATCACCACCACGTTATCGGTCGCCAACGCCTCCTGGATGGCGCCGGGGACGTCTTCTTTTTTCGTGATACGCATCCCCTTGGCGCCGTAGGCCTCGGCCAGTTTTACGAAATCGGGGTTTTTGAGCGGGGTCGCCGAGTAGCGCTTGTTGTAGAAGAGCTCCTGCCACTGACGCACCATCCCCAGGTAGCCGTTGTTCAGGATGGCGATCTTGACCGGCAGCTTGTTGGTGACGGCCGTCGCCAACTCCTGGATATTCATCTGGATGGATCCGTCGCCGGCGATATCAAAGACGACCTTGCCGGGACAGCCCATCTGCGCGCCGATGGCCGCCGGAAAACCGTAGCCCATCGTCCCCAGCCCGCCGGAGGACAGCCACGTGCGGGGCTCGCTGTACTTGTACCACTGGCACGCCCACATCTGGTTCTGGCCCACCTCG
>CAZCSY010000083.1:0-6448 GCA_964501505.1 uncultured Planctomycetia bacterium | reverse complement strand
CATTTTTGCCGTAGCGACCCGGTTTAATGGAGCGTAACGGCGAAAATGCAAACCGAAGCCGACGGCGAAAAATTTCGTTTGACGGAATAGGGATTGCCCTTGATCCCAGGCTACGCCGCAACGCGCAGGTCACGGATCTCCAGCTGGATGGGGTTGTGCGGCTTCCAGGTATCCCACCCCAACCGATAGACCAGATCCACGTATCCGCAGTGCGCCACCGTATCGAGGAGATCTCCCAATCCGAACCCGACCGCTTCAAAGGTCGCGGCGCCGTCCGTGACCCAGAACTTGAGGGTGTTCCTGCCCACGACAGCCGGCCGCGAGCGGACGCGCAGGTGCGGGGTGATGAAGACCGGCCGCGGGTTCGCCTCACCGAACGGGCTCAACCGGTCAATGTCGCACATCAACGCCTCGCTCACCAGCGACAGGGGGATCTCGGCATCCGCTTCCAGGATAGGCAGGCCGCCCTCTTTTTCCAGGCACGCCTTACCGACCGCGTTGAGCATGCGCCGAAACTCATCCACGCGTCGGCGTTCGATGGTCAAACCCGCCGCAAATTGATGGCCGCCGAACTCCTTTAACAACGACCCGCACCGGGTCAACGCCTCATAAATATGAAAGTGCGGAACGGAGCGCGCCGAGCCCCGACCCATGTCCTCCTGCAGGGAGATCACGACCGTCGGACGGTAATACTTATCGACGATCTTGGACGCCACGATCCCCAGGACGCCCGGATGCCAGTCTTCCTTGGAGAGGACGATGACGCTTTCTTCGTCTAAATCGATCTCTTTTTCAAGGAGGTCCATCGCCTCCGTCATCACACGCTCTTCGGTCTGCTGACGCAGGCGGTTATTATCGTTGAGGGCCTCGGCCAGTTCGCGGGCCTGCACGCTGTCCGTACTCAACAGGAGATCCAGGGACGCGTCGGCCGAATCCATGCGTCCGCTCGCGTTGAGCCGCGGCGCCAGGATAAAGCTCACCGAACGCGTGGACATCTTCCTGTCCGCGATGCCGGCCGCCTCTATCAGGGAACGCAGGCCCGGCCGCTCGGTGCGCGCCAGGCGGTCCAGGCCGTGACGCACAAAGATCCGGTTCTCGTCGACGAGCGGCGCCACGTCCGCGATGGTGCCCAGGGCCACGACATCGAGGTCGGCATAGAGGTCGTCCGTGCCCAGGGCCTGGATGATCTTGAAGACCAACCCGACGCTCGCGAGTTCCCGGAAAGGATACGGACAATCCGCCTGCTTCGGGTTCAGGATGACATCGGCTGGCGGCAGCACCGACGGCGGCTCGTGGTGGTCAACGACGATCGTGAAGATCCCCGCGCCCAGGAGGGCCCCGATCTCATCGACGCTCGTCACCCCGCAATCCAGAGACACGAAGATATCCGCCGACGCCTCTTTTGCCAGCCGCACCGCTTCCTCGTTCAACCCGTAACCGTCTTTGAGGCGGTGCGGCACGTAGTGACGGACATCGGCCCCGCGGCGCTTGAGCTGCGCCTCCAGGAGCGCGCAGGACGTCACGCCGTCGGCGTCAAAGTCCGTCGCCACGAAGACACGCTGCCTCTTGGCACACGCCTCCCGAAGCCGGCCGACCGCCCGCTCCATCCCCTTCATCAAAAAGGGATCGTGCAGGTCGCCGAGGTCGGCGCGCAAAAAACGTTGCGCCGCGGCGGCATCCGGAATACCGCGGTGCACCAAGAGCTGCGCAAAAAGGCTCGAGACCCCCAGCTCTCTGGCCAAGATGTCTTTTTGGACGATGTCCGGCTCTTTAACCTTCCATATCTTTTGCATGATATTGAAAATCCCGCAGTTAAACCTGATACGACATTTCGGTAACGTGCGTGATGCTTGCGTCACCTTCGGTGACGTTCACATCCTCTCGGGTGCGCTAACGCCCAGCAGATTCAATCCGTTGGCGAGGACCGTCTTGACCGCCCGCACGAGCACGAGGCGTGCCCGGGCCAGCTCGGCATCGTCGGTAAGGACCTTGTGTCGGTCGTAAAACCTGTGGAAGGCCGCGGCGAGAGACTGCAGGTAGGCCGTCAGGCTGCAGGGATCCCATTGAGAAGCGCACACCTCCAGACAATATCCGTAGGCAAAGAGGATTTTCATCAGGTCGCGCTCTTCCTCTTCCACGAGACGATGGAGCGCCGCGGTCTTACCCTTGTCTTCGCCCTTGGCCCCGGCGAGGATACTACAGATGCGCGCGTGGGCATATTGTACGTAATAAACGGGATTTTCGGGCGTCTGTCTCTTGGCGAGCGCCAGGTCAAAATCGAGGTGGCTGTCGGTCTTGCGCATCAGAAAGAAGAAGCGCGCCGCGTCGCGGCCGACCTCGGTCAAAAGATCGGTCAGCGTGACGTACTGGCCCTTGCGCGTGGACATGGGCACCGGCACGCCGTCGCGATAAAGCGTCGCGAGCTGGACGATGATCACCTGAAGGTCCCCGGCCGGATGCCCCAGCGCCTGGACCGCCGCCTTCAGACGCGGGATATAGCCGTGGTGGTCCGGTCCCCAGATATTGACGAGCTCCTGGAACCCGCGCGCAAACTTATCCCTGTGATACGCGATGTCCGGGGCGAGATAGGTATAGTTTCCGTCGGTCTTGCGGACCACGCGATCCTTATCGTCGCCGTAACGGCTCGATTTAAACCACGTCGCGCCATCGGCATCAAAGATGTGTCCCCGTGCCCGCAGATCCGCGAGCGCCCCGGAGATGACCTCTTCGGTCAGCTTCTCGCGCTGACTGTACCAGACGTCAAACCGGACGCCGAACTGCTCAAGCTCTCCCTGGATGACACCCAGGATCTCCTTGACGCCGTAATCCCCGAAGAAATCTTCGCGGCCCTTTTCATCCAACTTCGCAATCCTGGCCCGCGCCTTCTTGTCATTCAAGAGCCTGGCAGCCAGATCGCGAATATACTCCCCCTGATAATACTCTTGGGGAAAATCGACCTTCTCGCCCGAAATCTCGCGGTAGCGCCCGTCGATCGAGCGGCCAAGGAGAACAATCTGGTTGCCCGCGTCATTAAGATAATACTCACGCGTGACGGCGTAGCCGACCGCCGCCAGGATATTGGCCAGCGCGTCACCGACAGCGGCCTGGCGCGCGTGGGCGACCGAAAGGGCGCCCGTCGGATTGGCGCTGACGAACTCGAACAGCACCTTGCGCCCGCCGCCTGCCTTCGAGCCGCCGTACCCAGGACCGAGGCGGCACACCGAGCGCAGCATCTCTTCAAAGACGGCCGGACGCAGGAAAAAATTCAAGAAACCGGCGCCCTTGATCTCGACGCGTTCGACGAACCGTTCGCCTTCGGGCAGGCGGCCGTGACGCTCGCTGAATTGCCGAAGGATATCCTCGGCCACCTGGCGGGGATTCTTGCGCGCCCGAGCCGCCAGCTTCAGGGCGACGCTGCAAGAGAAATCTCCGAATGCCTTTTCTTTGGGGATATCGAGGGTGACGGGATCGGCGGGGGATTCCGGCGAGGGCGCCGCAGCGAAACCGAAGGCGCCCTCAATGCTTCGACGGATGAGGCTCGTGAGCTTCTTTTCGATGTCGGCGTACATAAACGTGTTTTGCGTCCGCCCAGAGGCGCTCCAGACCATAGTAGGTCCGCACGCTCTCGAAGAAGACGTGGATGACGACATCGCCGTAATCCAGGAGGATCCACATCCCTTCGCGCTTGCCTTCGCTGGACTTCAACCGTAAGCCCTCTGCGCCGAACCGCTCCTCGATCAAATCGGCGATGGCCGCCGCCCGGCGCGGCGACGACGCGCTGCAGATGATGAAGTAGTCGCAGAAGTTCGCCACCTTGCGCATGTCCAGGATGACGAGGTCTTCAGCCTTGCGCTCCAACGCCCATTCAGCGGCCCACAGGGCCTTCTTTCGCGCTTCTATGATCCTAACCCTCCCTTTGGAAAAAGGGTTGTCCTCTCTTGCGCAAGAAGACAACCCCTCCTCTGTCCTCGAACGGACACCTTACTTATTGCCTAAAATTTTGAACATGGATGTGCCGCAGGTCGTGCACTTGCCCTTCATCGCCTTGCGGCCGTTCTTCATAATCTTCTCCTGGGTATCCTTCATTTCCCTCTTGGCCTTACACTTGACGCAATAACCATCCATGCCTGCCTCCTCCTGCTCCCGTTGAAAAATTGAAGATATCCGTGGACTATTTGTACCACAAGTTCCCGAAGGTGTCAACGGCTTTCGGTCAGGACCGCGCAAAGACGTCCACGGCCTTGTGGATCGCCGCCTCGTCTCTAGCCACCTTCGGCCCCACGGCCGCCACGCGCATGCGCGCGGCCGCCATCACCTGACGGGCCACCCGCACGACGTCGGCCGCCGTCACGCGGGCGATGCGGCGGCGCACCTCCTCTTTCGTCTGGATCGTGCCCGTATTCAGAAGGGCGTCGCCCATCCAAAGCATGTGGTCCATCGTATCATCCAGGGCCATCACGGATTGGGCGATCAGAAAGTCCTTGGCGCGCTTGAGCTCGCCGGCCCTTACGCCGTTCGTCTTGAGCCGCACGGTCTCCTCCAGGATGACGCGCGTGGCCTGGACAAAGTTCCTCCTGTCCACCCCTGCGGTGACGAAGAAGACGCCGTTGTCCTTGAATTTCTTGACGTGCGAGGAAACCGCATAGGCCAGGCCTCGTTTCTCCCTCACTTCGTTAAAGAGCCGGCTCGACATATTTCCACCGAAGAGCACGTTCAGAACAGCCAGGATGTAGCGATCCTTGTGCGTGCGCTCGAAGGCGGGAAAACCGATGACAAGGTTCGTCTGCTCGATGCCCTTGGAGACGATCTTGACGCTGGGCGACTTCGCCGGATCCGTGAAGACTTCGATCGGCGCCTCGCGTGTTCTCTTGTGTCCTGCGAAGGCCCGGACGACGAAGGCATCAAGGAGCGCCTCCTCCAGGTCGCCGGCACAGGAGACCACGACCGCGGCCGGCCGGTACCACTGACCGTGGTAGGCCGCGATCTCCTTGCGCCTCAGCGCCGAGACCGATGTGATCGTGCCCGCGATATTGCGGCCCAGGGCATGACCGGGCCACGTGATGGCATCATAGATCTCCTGAACCTGGAACTGCGGCAGGTCCTTGTACATCTTGATCTCTTCGATGATCACGGTGCGCTCTTTTTCGATATCCTTGGGCCTCAGAAGAGGAAAAAGGACCATGTCCGTCAGGACCGTCGTGACCTTCTCCAGGTGCCTGCCTAAAAATTTCGCGTAATAGCACGTGTTCTCCTCGGAGGTGAAGGCATTGAGCGATCCGCCCCGCCCCTCGATCGACTCCTTGATCTCGTCGCCGCTGAAGCGCCTGGAGCCCTTGAAGAGCAGGTGCTCCAGGAAATGGCTGACGCCGTTCAGGCGCGCGCTCTCGTTGCGGGAGCCCGTATTGACCCAAATGCCCAGCGACGCCGATGAGACGTGGGACATCTTCTTGGTGATCAACCGCAGGCCGTTGGCATATTCGCGTATCTTGTACATAGCGTCAGCTTACACTTTCCCAAACAACGTTGAAACTGTTTCCAAACCAAACGGGAAACCGTCAATGAGTCGCGCGGGCGAGGCGGGCCACGAATCGCGCGACACGCGGGACCAGGTCGCGCCGACCGCGGTTCTTGGCGATCTCTTTGACGAGGGCGCTGCCCACGATCACGCCGTCGCTTTGCGAGGACACCGTGCGTGCGTGCCCGGGCGTGGAGATGCCGAAACCCACGCACACGGGGACCCTGCCGGCGACGGACGCGATCCTCTTCAACTGGGCTTTCAGGTCGGCGGCCAACCGCCGGCGCGCGCCCGTGACACCGGTCAGCGAGACGAAATAAATGAAACCGTGCGCCCGGCGCGCGATGAAGCGCAGCCTCGCCTTCGAGGTCGTCGGCGCCACGAAAAGGATCACGTGCAGGCCGGCTTTTTCGGCGGCGCGCAAAAAGTGCCTCTCTTCCTGGGCCGGCAGATCAGGAATGATCACCGCGTCCAGACCGCTCGCCTTCGCATCCCTGATGAAGCGCGAGGGCTTATAGGCCAGGATCGGATTGAAGTACATCATGGCGGCCAAGGGGACCTGCGTCTTGTGCCGCAGCCGACGCACCAGCCGCAAGACCCCCGCGAGCGTCACCCCATTCTTGAGCGCCACTTCCGAGGACATCTGGATCACCGGCCCGTCGGCAATGGGGTCGGAAAAAGGCACGCCCAGCTCGATGATGTCCGCGCCGGCCCTGGCGCAGGCCAGCACGAGCCGTTCGCTCGTCCGGATACCCGGGTAACCGACGGTAAGAAAAGGTATGAACGCGGCCTTCCCTTCCCTGCGCAGCTGGCGGAATCTCTTGTCGATGCGGTTCATCAGACGAGTCCTTGGAGGGCGCTGACGTCCTTGTCCCCGCGGCCGGAGAGACACAAGATTACCCGCGCGCCCTTTCTGAGCCTGGGCACCAGTTT
>CAZCSY010000082.1:0-6660 GCA_964501505.1 uncultured Planctomycetia bacterium | reverse complement strand
GGACATGCGGTACCTGGCGTTCACGCTGCTGGCGCACGGCGGGTGCGGGATGCAGTTCTACAACTACTATACGAAGGTGCACGAGTGCATGGTGGACTGGCGGGACAACTGGAAGGGGCCGTACATGACGAAGCCCCAGTTCGAAGATCCCTGGCACCACGATTACATCTATCGCTGCCCGGGCACACACGCCAACCTCCCCTACGAGATTGTATCGTACGGCAAGAGGAGGAGCGGCGGAGGGGAAATTTAACTAGTAAAGTCTAAGTAGACCCAAGTAGAAGCGTTACCTATCGCTTTAAATTACTTCTAGGATTAGTGGGTACGGTCTTATTTTTTAACTAGATCTTTTCTTAGTGTGTTAAACTCGGCTCTACCGTCGCCTTCGTCTACGACGGCGACGGCGGCCGGGTAAAGAAGACGACGACAGCCGGCGGAGGTGAGACACAGACCCTCTACATCGGCTCGCTCTTTGAGATAACCAGCCAGGACGGCGACGCCCGGGCCGCGACCGGGCATAGGCCGTGGCGCTATTTTAGAGGTGTTGACTAAGTGTACACAATATGGTACACTTTTTTGGGAGGTGGATGAGATGGTCCAAACGATTTCGATCAGGGAGTTGCGGCCTAAGCTGGCGCATGTTTTGGAAGGGATCCAGAGGCGCTTTGACCGTTACATTATTACAAAACACGGTCGGCCCGAAGCGGTATTGATGAGCGTCGAGGACTATGAGGCGATTCTGGAGACCATGGACATACAGTCCGACAAGCCGCTCATGAAGAGGATAAAACGGGCGGAGAAAGAGATCAGGCGAAACAAAGGAGTGGTGCTCGAAAAGGTCAAAAAGGAGCTGGGGCTTGTATAAGATCGTGCTTCTCTCCGGAGCCGAAAAGTCGTATCGAAGACTTTTCCGAACAGACCGAAAACTTTTTGATAGGATAGACGGCGCCTTAGGGTCTTTGACGACGCATCCGTTTCTCGGAAAACCCCTGAAAGATACCCTGAAAGGGAAGTATGCGCTGCGTGTAGGTGTTTACAGGATCATTTACATGGTAGCAAAACGGGAGATCATCATTTATGTTTTGGACATCGGCCATCGAAGAGATGTGTATCGGTAAGGTTGGGGAGATTTTGGGGTGAAGGGAGGTGGGCATATATTTTTTTGTCCGTAATATTCCAATAATGGAACAATGTTGTATTTAAATAGGAACATGCGAGGAGGAAGACATGCTTGAGATTAAGGTAAACAGGATGAACAAAATGGAGGACCCCGAGAAAAATCTCAAGGCCTTCGTAGATATCGAGGTCAATGATTCGTTGTTGGTCAAGGGGCTCCGGGTGATGAACGGCCAGAAGGGACTCTTTGTCACGATGCCGCGGCAGAGAGGCAAGGACGAAAAGTGGTACGATACGGTTCGGATTCTGTCGCCGGCCGTCAAGGACCAGATCACCGAGACGGTCCTGGAGGCCTATGCGGCGTCCCTGGCGGAGGCGGAAAACGAGACAGAAGGGGCTGGCCTCTGAGTCAAAAAATGATATAAAAAGCGAGACTGGAAGGTCTGGTCTAAAAGTCTCACAAGGAGGCCAGGCCTTTGAGTCTCAGGAATGAGACCGAAAGGTCTGGTTTTTGAGTTTCACTTTGAGTCTTAGGGGAAGGAGGGCGAGATGGTTCTCATGCAGATACACAAAAACGAACTGGAACAGTTGACCAGGCGTCGCGAGTTATTGCGCCGCCGCCTTCAAAAGCACTTCAGCACGCCGCCGGTCGCACGCGACTATGCGGAGTTTGAAAAGATCGTGGATGAACTTGAAGAGCTTAGGCAGAGGCTTTTTGAGATAAAAAATACGTGAGCGAGGAGGGAAAATAGATACGAAAGGGGTAATGCTTAAGAAAGGAAGTCGGACATGAGAAGGATGGTGTTGTTTGGCGCCGTGATCGTTGCGGCGTCTGCAGGGATAGTTTATGCCCAGGAGTGCGTGGATGCCCGTGGCCTGGAGGGTCGGGAGCTCACCGTGATCGCCTTTTCGCAGATAGATTCGGATGTGTTGTTTGTCGGTACAGAGGATGGTCTTTTTGCGAAGGATGTGGCCGGAAACGCTCCTTTTCGTCGCGTGCGCGGGATGCCCCATGAAAATTGTCGAGTCAACGCGATCCGGCCAGGCGTCTGTCAGTCGGAAGTCCTGGCGGCGACGGACAGGGGGCTATTTGTCGTCAATGCTTATTCATTGAAAGCGAGGTGTTTGTTTAACCGCAGCGATCCGGACGAACGGTCGTGCGTTGATGTTGCCGGGTTCGCAGACGGCGTTCTCATCGTCGCGACACGGGCCGGAGTGTTTTCTCAGCAGCCGGCTGAAGCACAGTGGGGCCGGGTACCGGTTCCCTTCGATGAGTCGGTCCCTGCGCGGCTTCTCGGCGTAGGGCAAGCCGTCTATGCGGCGGCGCAGGACGGGGTCTACCGGAGCGCTGACAGGGGACGATCGTGGGAGAAGGTCTTTGATGCGTCGAGCCCCGCATATGAGTCGGATGCCTCCTTTGCAGAGGACGAGGACGTTCCGGAGGATAAAAGGACGATCGTGGACATAACGGGCCTGGAGGCGGAGCCGGAAAGATTGTGTCTTGCCACGACCTTCGGCATTTTTCACAGCCAAGACGCCGGCAGAACATGGCGGACGTTGCCGTTGAGCGGCCTGGATTACGCCTCGGCGCGGAATATCATCATTCATCCGGTCTTGCAGGAGTTACTGTGCCTGACACGCTCCGGGCTTTATGTCTGGAAAGGCGAAGACTGGGTTCAGTTGGCCCCTGTCTTTGAGGGTCGTTCCATGACTGGCTTTGGGACGGATGTCGTTTATGCGAGCAAGACAGGTATTTATGTTTCTAACCCCTCGATGCAGGCACGGATCGCCGGGATGGACGCAGCAGACATTCGCGCTGCGTCCTTCAGGAATGAACCGACCATAGAGGAGGTTCAGCGGATGGCAACCGAATACGCGGAGGTGAGCAACGAAAAGATCCGGGACTGGCGTCGCAGGGCCAGCATCAGGGCCCTTTTGCCCGAATTTTCCATGGGGTACGACAAAACGATCTACGGTTCGTCTTCCGGAGCTTTTGCCGTGGGACCACGCGACTGGGGGGTGTCGCTGAAATGGGAACTTGGTGACTTGATTTATAATGAGCACCAGACGTCCATCGACACGCGGTCGAAGCTCATGGTCCAGCTGCGAAACGACATACTGGCCGAGGTGACGCGGCTTTATTTTGAGCGTCGGCGCCTTCAGGTCGAAAGGACCATGGCCGGCTGGGACGGGAAGGAGCGCGTTGAAAAGGAATTACGGCTTCAGGAACTCACCGCTCTTATAAGTCGGTTGACAGGAGGAAGTTTCGAAAATGTTTTAAAAAGTTTAAATTAGGGCTGTAACTCTTATAAATTTATTGACTTAAACAAAAATTGTGGTATTATAATGCCACAATTTTTTTTTAGGAGATTGGGTTTCTTGGAAATTGCAAGCGAGTCTAAACCGCAAAAAGCCTCAAAGAGGGGGTGTGGCAGACTCGTTCAGGGTTGTGCGGCGGATTGAAACCTTTGGGGGAGGGGTTATGGCGCGATTGATGATCGTTGATGATGAGCTGGACGTCCGGGAATACCTGAGGAATTTCTTCAAACGGAGGAAGATAGATGTGTTCACGGCCGAGAGCGGGGAAGAGGCCCTGGAGCTATTGCAGAGGCAGCGGGCCGATCTGATGCTCCTGGACGTGCGCATGACCGGAATAGACGGTGTCGAGACGTTGAAGCGTATCCGCGAGTCCGGGAACACGAT
Organism: uncultured Planctomycetia bacterium; assembly: GCA_964501505.1. Classification (GTDB taxonomy): domain Bacteria; phylum Omnitrophota; class Gorgyraeia; order Velamenicoccales; family Velamenicoccaceae; genus CAZCSY01. Next base: position 2,841 of record CAZCSY010000082.1, on the reverse strand, counting down.
GGCTGTGATCATGGTGACCGGCGTGGAGGACCAGGAGATCCTTGACAGCCTGAAGCCTCTTCATGTCGAGGCCTGTATCCACAAGCCGCTGATTTTGGAAGAACTGGAAAAGGAAGTGCTGCAGAGGTTGATGAAGAGGTAGGTGCCTGCCGTTGTGAATCTCAAGAAAACTTTCTGTTTTATCCTCATTTTGACGTTTTTTGTGCCTCCGGGGATGGCATGGTCGACGCCGTCTTCGGAATTTCTCTTTTCAATCGGCCTCAACTACTACAAACAGGGCTGCTACGATGACGCCCTCCTTGAGTTCAACAAGTGCCTGCTCGTCGATCCCGGGCATGCCGAGGCGCGGGCCTATATCGAAAAGATCAAGCAAGAGTTCAGGATGAGCCGCGGGGACCTCGTCGCGGCCGCCCTGGACGAGGCGGAAGCGTTCTTGGGCAGGGGAGAGAAACGAGGTCCCGGCTTTTTTGCGACGGCTGCGCCTCAGCGCGAGTTGTCCAACGCGGCCCCGCCTCAGCGTGAAGCGTTTTATCAGGAGGGGGGCAAGGTCGAGACGGAGGCCGGCCCTGACATCGGCGATTACGTGAGCGTGAGCGGCGTGTATCAGGTGGCCATGGGCGTGCGTTCCGAAGGCAAGGAGGTTCTCTGGAGAGATGCCAACGCCGACCTGAACGAAAAGAATTACCGCATCCTTTTCGGCGAGGCCAAGCACAATACCTATGACCCGGGTGTCTACAGCCGGATGCGCGTGGACGTGGACACGAAGAACCTGGCTGAGGCGGGGCTTGACCACTTCAAGGCTCACGCCAACATCACGGTCGATCCGTGGAGCTTCACCGGCAAGACTCAGACCTTTACCTTGACCGGGGCCGGTGGGGACAGCGCGGAGTTCGAGCTCAAGTACTGGTCCAATACGGGCAAGACCATCAATGAAATCGTCCCGACCCTCTCCAACGGCGATGCGATGGCCCTGCCGGAGATCAAGGTCGCGGGCGGCCGCACGACGGCCACGTCCGTGACGACCACCTTCCTCAATATTTTCAATATCCCCTCCCAGAAGGTCCAGCGGGAGTTCCTGCCGTTGCGTGAGCTTTGGTTCGATTACGACAACGCGCCGTATTATCTGCGCGTCTATCCTATGGCGTATCAGGACCAGGCCATGGGCACGGACGATCCCCTGAGGCTCTCCGACAACCATACCTGGTGGGAGGAGAGCCCGTGGCTCGCGGAGTGGCGGCCGGGCAACCTCAATACGGGCGCTGTCCCGGATGATTTTGCAAAAGGGTACTGGGACGATGCGCTCGCCTTCTTCACGCGTGATTCAGACGGTCTGCGGCTGACGGCCCTGCGCGGGTTCCGGTTCGCCTATGATGACGCGGACCTGAAGGTCGACGCCTCGCTCGCCTCACCGAAGAACCTCTGGGGCGATTACGGAGACTTCGAGACGTACGCCGAGGCCGTGCGCGCGACGTATGACCTGGCCTACAACCTGAGCATAGGCTTTACGCACACCGGTCACTTCGGCTACAACGAAGACGTTTTGGACGGTCTGAACAACGTGGTGGCGTTCGATTCCGCCTTTGAGCCCGTGGTCGGCAACAAGTTGACGGCCGAGGTCGCGTATTCGGACTCGTATTTCGACCGTTCCAACGATACCTTCGTGTCGCGTAGGCGCGGTAACGCGTATCTCTTTTCGTGGCTCGGCCGCCTGCCGCAGGACGAGTTGTTTGAACAGGACTACTTTGCCGTCCGCCGGCAGGATGAGGAAGAGGGTTTCCTTAAGTGGCGCTTCAACCTCGTGCGCATGGAAGACGGGTTCGACCCGTCCCTGTCGACCTACCGTCAGACGCGCGACGACGAGTTCTGGTCGCGCCACATCTCTTTCCGCAAGCACCCGCTGTATCTCTACACGGGCTTATCCAGCCCCATGCGGTTTGAGGACATCGAGGTCTTCGGCATCGGTAACGGCATCGACACGGGCCGGGACGTGCTCGGCCTGCGGGCAGAAGGGAGTTTCTTTATCCTGGAGCGGGTGCTCAAGGGGCTCGTCGATATCCGCAACGTGCACGATGCGGTCTCCGGCGGCTTCATCGAGAACGTGGCGCGCCTGGAGTTGGCGTATCCGGTGAACGACAGGCTGCGAACGAAGTTCCTGGGCATCCGGCACGACCTGCCGGACACAACGGCCGGGCTGGATCCTTTTATTTTCGATACCACGACCGGCAAGCCCCTCGTCAACACGGCCATCCATGGCGGGGAGGACCCGTCGCTCGCCACGGTCTCGCTTGGTTTTGAGTACGACGTCAACATGTTCTTTTCTTTCCACAGCGTCTGGGAGCACACGAACGATTCGACGGCCGCCACCGACAACTACCCGCGGGGCCTCTTCAACAGCTCCAGCTTCACGACCCTCATCGAGGACGGCAAGGTCTACCGGGAGCCCATCCCGTTTCTCTACAGCCAGACGGGTTTTGATCTGCCGCCGTACGAATACTTTGATATTCTGAAGTACGGCTTCAGCTACCGGCCGTGGGAAGATTTGGAATTTTACCTGGATTTCGCGTATAATGCTAACAGGAAGACCGGGCAGATCGATGACAATATGAATCACGTAGGCCTGGAGGCGGCGTACCGGCCGTTCGGGAGGGTTGCCTTTTTCTTCAAGTATACCTACGCCCGCTGGGTCGACATGCTTGAGCTCAACGCGACGGGCCAGGAGATCTACCACGGCCACCACAACATCTTTTTCGAGACGCGGGTCGATGTGGACCCGTCTTCGGAATTAATTTTCATGTTTGGCGTCGGCGGTCTGACACCGGTGGGGACGACGACCTACGATCC
>CAZCSY010000081.1:0-6688 GCA_964501505.1 uncultured Planctomycetia bacterium | reverse complement strand
ACGTCCACCGAGGCAAAAGAGGTGTGGCGCCGCTTGTTGGCGTCAAAGGGAGAGATGCGCACGAGACGGTGCACGCCGACCTCGGCGTGCAGGTAGCCGAACGCGTAGGCGCCCTTGACCACCGCCGTGACGTTCTTGATGCCCGCCTCTTCGCCGGCGAGAATATCGATGATCGTCACGCCGTATTCGTGGGCCTGGGCCCAGCGCGCGTACATCCTCAAGAGCATCGAAACCCAGTCGCAGGACTCGGTGCCGCCCGCGCCGGCGTTGATACTCAGGATGGCGTCGTTGCGGTCGAACTCGCCGGAGAGGAGCGCGTAAAACTCCAGGCGCTCCAGCTCCCGGCGTAATTCCTCGAGGTCATCGTTCAACTGTCCTAAAAAAGAAGGGTCTTCGCCCCCGGAGAGGCCAAACAGCTCTTCGATCTCGACGATGCGGCCGCGGTGCTTGTGCCACGGCTCGGCGACGTCCTTGAGGGCCTTGAGGTGGCGCACGAGCCGGTTGGCCGACGCCGGGTCGGACCAGAAGTCCGCCATGTTCATCCGCCCCTGGAGCGTCGCGATCTCCTTATCCTTGGCGTCGACGTCAAAGATACCCCCTGAGCCGCTCCAGCGTCTCCTTGACGACATTTATCTTTTGCGCGATCTCTTGCCGCATCACGGTCCCTCTATCTTTGGAGACGACGGATCCCTTTGATCTCCAGCTCCAGGTCTTCCTTGCTGTCGGCGAACTTGTAGGCCTCTTCCGCCGTCACCTTCTTGTCCTTGACGAGCTGGGCCAGGCTCTGCTTGAAGCTGCACATCCCGAAGAGATCGCCTTCTTCGAGAAAACGCGTCACGTCCGCAGCCGCACCTTCACGGACCAACCTGCTGATCGTCGGCGTCAGCGTCATGACCTCGAGGGCCGGGATGCGGCCCGCGACGTCGCAACGCGGCACCAGGCGTATCGAGATAACCCCCTTAAGGAGAAAAGACAACTGCATGCGGATCTCGTTATGCTGGTGGGGCGGGAAGAAATTGATGAGGCGCTGCACGGTCTGGGCGGCATTGACGGTGTGCACGGTGCTCAAGACCAGTATCCCCATCTCCGCCGCCACGAGCGCCGCGCTCATCGTCTCGAGGTCGCGGATCGTGCCGATGAAAATCACGTCCGGGCTCTGGAGCGTCACCTGCTTGAGGGCGACCGGATAGGACGCCACGTCGACGTTGAGTTCGCGCTGGTTGATCACGGACTTCTTATCGGTAAAGGTGAACTCGATCGGGTCCTCGACGGTCAGGATGTGGCGCGAGACGTTCTGATTCATGTACTCGATCATGCTGGCGATCGTCGTGGACTTGCCGTGGCCCGCCTGACCGGCCAGGAGCACGAGGCCGCGCCGCTCCTGCGAAAGACCCTGCAGGATCTTTTCCGGCAGGTTGAGCGTCCGGAAGTCCGGAACGTCCTTCTTGATGCGGCGCATGACGATCGACGGCAGCCCGCGCTGGCAAAAGATGCTCACGCGGAAACGGTCCAGCCCCTCGATCTCCACGGCAAAGTCCGTGTCCATCTCCCTGTGGAAGATCTCCTTGTGCTTCTCGTCCGTGATCTCTTTCGCGAAACCCTGCATGTCGCCGAGCGTCAGGACCGAAAAATCCGACAGCGGCACCAGTTCGCCGTAGAGCCGCAGGTACGGAACGTTGTCCACCTTCAGGAAAAGATCCGACGCGTCCTGCGCACACATGACCCGCAGAACATCGTTAACCTTCATGCTTCCCTCTCTTTTGTCTCAAGCAGCACTTTTGTCTCATTTTTTCGCCGCGGCGCGGCGCTCCTTTTCCAACAGCGTCTTCTTCTCGGCCAGGCCACCGCTATAGCCGCCCAGCGAGCCATCCGCGGCGACGACGCGGTGGCAAGGCACAAACGGCGCATACGGATTCTTGTTGAGCGCGTTGCCTACAGCGCGAGCCGCGCCGGGCCGGCCGATGCGGGCCGCCACCCAGGCATAGCTGCGGGTCTCGCCCAGCGGGATCTCCAACACCGCCCCGTACACCGCTTTCTCAAAGTCTGTCAATGAGTTAGATTTCTTCGAACGCATGCTTGCCACGCAACAAACGGTGGTACTTTAAGGCAAAACGGTGCGCCTCGTCCCGCACGCGCTGCACCAGACGCAGCAAGGGCGATCCGGAACGCAGCCGCACAGGCACATTATTGCTTTTAGTATAAATCAATTCTTCCTTTTTGGCGATAGCAATTATCGGGATACCGAGGCCGAGGCTCTTCAGGACGCCGGCCGCCGCCTCAAGATGCCCCAGGCCGCCGTCAATCAGGACCAGGTCAGGCAGACGCGCCCCCTCCTCCTTCAGCCGGGTGTAACGCCTGCGGACGATCTCGCGCATCATGGCGTAGTCATCGATGCCGCTCACCGACCGGATACGGAAGCGACGGTAGTTGTCCTTGTCGGGCTCACCGTCCGTGAACGCCACCATGGACCCGACAGACTCCCTACCGTGCAGGTTTGAGATGTCAAACGCCTCGATGCGGCGCGGCAGGCGCTTGAGCCCCAAGGCCCTGAAGTCCTCATCGAGGGCCGGGGCGGACCCCCGCCGCGGTTTGAGTGAGATCAACAGACCCAGCGCCTCCAGCTGATCGCGGACCCGGACGGCCTCCTCGAACCGCTCGCGCCTGACCAACTTCTGCATCCGGCGTGAAAGACCAATAATGAGCTCCTCGTCGCGCGACGCGAGAAAATCCTCCAGCCGGCGGATGCGCTCGCGGTAGGCCCTCTTCGAGATCTTGCCCGCGCACGGCGCCGGGCACAGCCCGATGTGATGATGGAGACACACCTTCTTCGGGAAACGGCGGCAGGTGCAAAAAGGAAAGATCTTACGCAGAATCTTCACGGCCTGACGCAACCCCGTCGCGTCCGTGTAAGGACCGAAATAATCCGCGCCCGTCTCGTTCCGGCGCCGGCGGCCGATGCTGACGCGCGGGAAGTCTTCCTGCGTGATCTTGATATACGGAAAACTCTTGTCGTCCTTCTGGATGACGTTGAAGAGCGGCTGGTAGAACTTGATGAGCTCTGCTTCGCGGAGGACCGCCTCGTATTCGCTCCTCGAGACCTCATAGGTGATGCTCCGCACGCGGCCCATCATCACCTGCGTCTTGAGGGCGTCCGGCCTTTGGACAAAATAGCTCCGCAAGCGTTTTTTGAGCGAGGCGGCCTTGCCGATGTAGATGACGCGGCCGGAGGCGTCCTTCATAAAGTACACGCCCGGCCCGTCCGGAAAGCGCCTTATTTTTTCTTTAAGACCCATCTCAGGACGTCTTTGATTTCATGCACGCCCAGCGCGCGCAACAACCCGACATAGACAACCGCGCCCAAAAAGGTCGTGACGAGCATCTTGACGAGCGGGGCACCGAGAGCAGGAGCATGATACCAGAATCCGTAGGCGATGAAGCCCATGAGGGCCGCCGCGACGGATACCGGGACCAGGATCTCCTTGAAGGCCGCGCCGAACGAAAAATCGAGACGCCGGCGCATCGACAGGATGAGTCCGGCCGCGTTGACCGTCGCGCCCAGAGAGCTTGAGAGAGCGAGCCCCGCCACCCCCCAACGCCACCAAAAGACAAAGACGGCGATCAGCGTCACGTTGACCGCGAGGCCCGCGGCCGCGGTCTTGACCGGCGTCCGGGTATCGTGGAGCGCGTAAAAGGCGTGCGAAAAAAGGCGCACCGCCGCGTAGGAAAAAAGGCCCACGGCGTAGAAGATCACGGCGGTCGCGGTGATATCCGTCGAGGATGCGCCGAAAGAACCCCGCTCGAAGACCGCTGCGACGAGCGGACGCGCCAGAATGAGGAAGGCGACAAAGACGGGCGCGACCCCCAGAAAGACAATCCGCAGACAAAAGGCCATCGCGGCCCGGAACGCCTCGAAATCTTTTTTGGCGGCATAGGCCGAGAGGCTCGGCAGGGCGGCGTTCGACAACGCCACGCCGAACAACGAAAGGGGCAACCGGATAAGATTGTTGGCGTAATAGATCGCCGCCACGACACCGTCGCCGACCACCGCCGACAACGACGCGACGACGGTGTCGACGAAGATGTTCATCTGATAGATGCTCGTCCCCAGGATCCGCGGTCCCATGAGACGGCCGATACGCCGCACGCCCGGGTCTTTCAAGAGACCGCGCGGCCACGGCGGCCTGATCGTCACCCCCCGCCGGCTCAACGACGGTAACTGAACCATGATCTGAGCGGTGCCCGCCAGCAAAACCATGACCGCCAAGAAATGGATCTTCCCCTGGTCGAGGAGTCCCACGACGCCCAGGCCGGCGATCAAGACAAGATTGAAGACCACGGACGTCGATGCCGGCGCGGCAAAAGACTTCATGGCGTTGGCCACCGACATCAAAAAGGCGCTGATCGCCACCAGGAACAGATACGGGAAGAGGATCCGGTTGAGCGTGACGCTCAGATGGAACTTGGCGGCGTCGCTGGCGAAACCCGGTGCCACCACGCGGATGACAAAAGGCGAAAAGACGATGCCGGCCCCGACGATGATAAGGCACAGCCCGGCCAGAAGCAGGAAGACCTTATGGACGAGATTGAGAAAGTCCTCCCGCGACCTCTTCTGGAGGTACTCGCAGAAAACCGGCACGAACGCGGCGTTTCCCGCCCCCTCCCCCATGATGTCGCGGAACATATTGGGAATCTTGAAGGCGACAAAAAAGGCCTGAGCCTCCAGGCCCGTCCCGAAGATGCCGGCCAGGATCATGTCCCGGATGAACCCGGTCATCCGGGACAACATCGTGAAGCCGCCGATCACCGACGCCGACTTGAGAATAGACTTGTGTTCGGACATATCAGGGAATCCTATTGACAACGGCCCGGCTTGTGTGCTAAACTCCGACCTCTAAGAAAGGAGTTTTCATGCCACAGAGAAAAGCAGCCCTCAAAAGACTCCGCATCGACAAGAAGCGCACCCACACCAACGCGGTTCTCAAGGCCAACCTCAAGAAGGCGCTCAAGGGGTTCAAGGCCCTCATCGCCGGCGGCAAGACGGACGAGGCAAAGACGCAGCTCAAGACGGTTTACGCCAAACTGGACCGGGCCGTGACCAAAGGCATGCTGCACAAAAACACGGCGGCGCGGCGCAAATCAAGCCTGGCCCTCATGCTAAGTAAGAAAGCCTGACCACGAGAAGCTCGAGCAACAACGGGCCTTGACGGCGGGCCGAGGAGGTCTTGAACCTCCTGTCGGTCTCGACCATCAAGGCCAGTCCTTTTCGGTATACCTCTCTTGAAATCCGACCGTCCCGCCTCCCCTTCTCCCACTGCCAGAGCAAGGCGCCCATCAACTTTTCGGGTCTCTGCCGGTCCGCCAGCACCTCGGCGAGCACCCTCAGGGCCTCCTGCGGCCGCCGGCCCAGGATGGCCCGACCCAGATTAAAGACGTTCGGCGGCACATCGCTCTTGAACCGCACGATCTGGGCACCGGCCTCATCCAAAGCGAGGACCGCCTTCTCGCCAGCCTTCAGGTCCGGCACGTCGATGACGAGGGCACAGGAAGCCTCACGGGCCCTGGCGGCTTCGCAGAGAACATCCAAAACGGATTTTTTGAGACAGTGGGCTGATTTGATGACGACGAGACGCCGGGAGGCCCCGGCGGTCGGCAGACAGGCCAAAACCTCCTGCAGCAAGGCCGGGGTCAGATCCTTGTCGTCCGCGTAGAAGACCGTCGTATTGAGCTCTCGGAGGCCGGCGGGAAAAAGCTTTTTCTGCAGGAGATCGAGCCTCTTGCGCTTGGCGGGCTCTTCACCCCCCAGGAAGACGATGACGTGGGGCTCTACCATATCTCGACGGCCGCCTCGACGACCCGGCGGGCAAGATCGGCGACCGCGTCCTCCAGGGCCTGCGCCTCGCTCTTGACGAAGCTACCCGTCGTGTAATACGAGGTGTCGCCGGCGAAATTCGTCTTCTCCCAGAGGACCTTTCCGGTCTTGTTCTCGACAAGCCTGATGTTGACGAACAGGGTGATGCGGTACTCCTGCGGCGTGTCGTCGCTGGCGTCGCGCAGACTCTCGCGACTGTAATGGACCAAATCCCCCGACAAGACGATATCGGCCTCGTTCTCGGGCACGACCCGCAGCTCCCCGTCATAGATGAAACGGTCCACCACCGCGTTGGTGACCTTATTTTCGAGCAACGGGTAATACGTCTGGAAGCGACTGCCGACGCTCTCCTCGGAAGTGGTATCGACCTTGTTCGCGAAGGGCTTGACGTGGATGGTCCGGTAGCCGGTCTGCGAAACAAAGGCCCGCGTCGTGTAACCGCAGCCGGCCGTCAACAACACACTCACCGCTAACAACGCGCCGATAAGACGTCTCATGGTCTACAACCTCTCCCTCTCCAGAAGCTGGAGGCGCTCCAGCGCCTTGATGGCCCAGGGGCCCCTCGAATAATTCTTGACCACATAGTTATAATAAATCTTGGCGCTCTTGTAGGCCTTCCTCTTCTCGTAAAACTGGCCGATGAGATACTGGGACTCGGCCTCCTTGCCCCGCAAGACATCTATACGCTCGGTGGCCTGACCCGAGAGTTCCGCATCCGGATGCTTGCCGACAAACTCCCTGAACTTCTCTTTGGCCTCTTCGGTCAGCGTCTGGTCGTACGGCGCCTCCAAGGAGGACCGGTCGGCGCACAGGGCGATC
>CAZCSY010000080.1:0-6761 GCA_964501505.1 uncultured Planctomycetia bacterium | reverse complement strand
GTCCTCGATCACGGCCATCGTCGGAAATCCGAGGCTCCTCTCGGCCTTCTTGATAGCCAGGCGTCTGATCTGCGTCAACTGCCACAACCGCTTACCCACCCCGCCCTCGGGCAGGTCAAGGACGATATCCTTGAGGCCCTGGCCGTTGAGCGCCCTGGTCCGGGCGCTGAACGCATCGAGATCCTTATCGCGGAAGGCCAGCGGCACCTCGGCCTCCTTGCACGCGGCCGCCACCGCGTCTATCAGAGACGGGTCCGTGACCGAGACGAGCGGCTTATCCGCCTTGACGTGCGCCAGCGCCTGTTTCAATGCTTCCAGAGACCGCGGCATCAGGATCAGGGCGCGATCCGTCTTTCCCCGGACGGCCTTCACGAAGGCCGCGAACTTTTCGGCGCTGCCGGTCTTCTGCCGCAACGCGACCGCGTCCACAGCGATGACCTGACCGACGCGCTCGAACCGCAGGCGGTTGACGGCCGCCAGGGATCCCTCGAGAGCCTCTTTGCCCAGATCGTCTTCGAGGATAACCCCCAGGACCGTCGGGTGAAAAAACTTCTCTTCGTGGCGAAAGAGCACTGTTTCGTGTCCGACCGCAAGACGTGCGTCCCCCGAACCGAACTCAACGCAGCGGATCGCCGGCAGCGACGCCTCTTCCAGCTTTGCCCTCACGTCCTCGGCCACGAAGGGGCACTTCTCGAGGCTGACGGCCTTCTTGGCCAACTGCATGGCAAACGCCAGACATGTCTGAAAACCGCACTTCTTGCAGTTGGTCCGCGGCAACAATTTATAGATCTCTAATCCAGAGAGCGCCATCGTGACTCCGCTTTTTGTCGAATGCTTTCGTAGACCTCTTGGACCGACCGGCCGGTTGCCCGAGCCGCCGCGCGGCAATCGTCGTACTCCGGCACCACCTTCCTGCCGACCCCGGCAAGCGCGCAGACCTTGCACCGCACGCGGCGCCCCTGCCACGTCAGGGACCTCTCCTGACGGGGCCACTTCAGGCGATGCGCCCGGGTACACCGAAGCCCGGTCGTGGTCGTGCGTTGCAGGATGATCCGTGTTATCTTATCGAAATGCGCGCTCCTTGACAACACCGTCAACAAAAATCCCGGCCGCGACTTTTTCATCACGAGACTCGAGACCGCGACGTCCAGCGCCCCGGCCTTGAAGAGCCGCTCATAGACGTCCTCGAAAAACTGAGGGTTCATGTCGTCGATATTCGCCTCGAGGACCCAGATGCGGTCGTGCTCCCACGCCGGGCGCTCTTCGAGCGTTGCGATGCGCAGGACGTTCGTGGTGCCCGGCGGATCCATGGAGCCTGCGCCGTAACCGCAGCGGCCCCATACATAGGACGCCGACACCGGCGCCTCGATCTGACGACCCAGGGCGGCGAGGATGGCCATGCCGGTCGGCGTCACGTTTTCAAAGAGGAACGGCAAAAAGACGACGTTCTTGCCCTCCAGGAGGACACCGGTGGCCGGACCGAAATGCTGACACAGGGGGATCGCCCCGTATAGGATCTGGCCACAACCGAAATAATCCAGTCCCAGCGAAGCCGCCACGATGTCAACGACCGAATCCACGTCGCCGAGCTGGTCAAAGCACAAGTCCCCGTGGCGGTGGCCGTGGGCCCTCGCCTCGGCGTCCCGAAGGACACCGTAAATCTTGAGCGCCCGATCCTGGACGCTCCTGGACAGGGGCGCCCGTTTGATCGTGCGCACGATCTGCGTATAAGAATGGAGCCCCTCCCGGGCCAAAGCCCGAGGTTCCCGTCTTGGCGGAATAGATGTCTTCCCGGCCACGCCGAAGTGGCGCGCCCGCACGTGGCCGCGTTGCACCGTGCGCACCTTCACCTCGACACCCTTCATCTTCAGGCTGCCGATCGTCCGACGCAACAGGACCTGCGGCAGACCCAGATCCACGAGGGCCGCCACCGTCATGTCCCCGCTGATCCCTCCGATAAGGTCAAAGTATAAAGTCTTCATAACTTACGCTGCCCCGAACAGCCAGGAAACATTTGGAGGCTAACCGGGAATCTGCCTGTTGGCGCGCACGATGGAGCCGGCGACGTAGCCGGCACCGAAGCCGTTGTCGATGTTGACGACGGCGATGCCCGGCGAGCAGCTGTTGAGCATCGTCAGGAGCGCCGCCAGCCCCTCAAAGCTCGAGCCGTAGCCGCAGCTCGTGGGCACCGCGATGACCGGGCAGGCCACGAGGCCGCTGACCAGGCTCGCGAGCGCCCCCTCCATCCCCGCCGCGACGATGAGGACGCGCGCCTTTTTAAGCAGGGCCTTCCTGTCGAGCACACGGTGCACGCCGGCGACGCCGACATCATAGAGCTGTACCGCGTCCAAACCCATCAGCGCGAGCGTCGCGACCGCCTCTTCGGCGACCGGGATGTCGCTCGTGCCCGCCGTCACGACCACGATCCCCGCATCCTTCAGGCGCCGAGGCCGGCGGCAGTAGGCCAACTGCGCCCGGCGGTTGTACGTGAGCCCCTTGAGGCGCGTGCGCACCCGGCGAAAGACCTCTACCGACAGGCGCGTCAGCAAGAGGGGCGTCTCTTTGTCCTTCAAGAGGACGCGCGCGATCATGACGATCTGCCGCGGGGACTTCTTCTGGCAGAAGACGACCTCGGGGAATCCCCGGCGTCCTTGCCTGTCGGTATCCACACAAGCAAAACCCAGGTCCACGTAACACGCACGCTTCATAGAGTCACGATGAAATACAAGAGGAAACCGACGATGACGAGGGACAGGAGGTAGAAATCGTAATGGTAGACGAAATCCCGGAGGCGTTCGGAGAAGGTGCCCTGGATCGAGACCAGGGACGCATTGGGTTTGATCTTGGGACGGATGACGTCGATCTGCTCTTTCTTGAAACGCAGATACACCCCGCCGACCTTGTACGCGGGGATGACACCCCTCTCGGCCAGTTCGATGACTTCCTTTTCCGTAATATTCAAATACTGGGCGACCTCTCGGATCGCCAGCAGTTTACCCGTCATGGATCACGCCTTGACTGCGGCTCTTAAGCCACCTTGTTCGAAGAAACCCACTCGTCGACCTTCTTGCGCTCAAAACGCCAATGGTTCGACTCCTTGAAAGCGGGGATCTTTCCGTTGTTGGCCCAATCGAGGATGGTGGACATGTCCACCTCGAGATACCGTGCCAACCCCTCGGTGTCGAAGACGTCGCTGAGCATGGCGCAACGCCCCTGAAAAAGCGCGCCCTCCTCGATCGTCAGGGCGGGCGTCTTGATATTGCCCTCGAGAACGGCGTGGGAACGCAACGCGATGCGTTTCGTGGCCATGATGTCGCCGCGCACCTTACCCAGGATCATGATATCCTCGGCGGTAACCGTCGCCTCGACCTGCGCCTCTTCGCCGATCTCCAGGATCCCTTGCGCCTCGAGCGTCCCCTCGAACTTGCCGTTGATCCGCAGATGGACGGGATCCTTGAACGTCAGGCTGCCCTGCATCGCGGAATCGACGGTGATCACCCGGTCGTCAATCTCCCTCTTCCTGTCTCTCATCGCCATCGATCACTCCTTTTTTGAGTATCCAGATATCGATACCCCGCAAGAACAACAGAACCAGCAACACCAAACCCGTTACGTAGATGGACGTTTTAAAAAAACCGCAGCCGATGCTCAACCCCAGGGCCGCCACGACCCATAATGTCGAGGCGGTCGTCAGGCCGCGGATATGTTCCTGCGCCCGCAGGATCGTGCCGGCGCCCAAGAAACCGATACCGGTGATCACGCCCGCCGCGATGCGCGTCGGATCGACGACACCCTGTGATTTATATATATCAAAAACATGCAGCGATGTCAACATGATGAGGGTCGAACCCAGGCACACCATGATGTGCGTCCTCAGGCCCGCCTCGTGACGGCGCCACTCCCGCTCCAGGCCGATCAGGCCGCTCAACAAAAAAGAAACCGTCAACCGAAAGATCATCTCATTGTCCGTCAACATCGGGACCTCCCTGTCATCCGACACCCCAAACTCGCCACCATCGCGGCATTATCCAGACAATAGGGCCGCGGGGCGACATAAAGGTTCAGCCCTGCCGCGTCCGCCGCCTCCCGGAGCCGGCGGCGCAGACATCCGTTGAAGGCGACGCCGCCGCCCACGGCAAGTGTCCCGGCCCCGTGCCTGCGAGCCGCCTCAACGGACTTGGCGACCAGGTCGCTCACCACCGCCTCCTGAAACGAAGCACACAGATCCGCAACGGTATCGTCGGCGAGCGTCCCGTACGCCCTTTCGAGCTCCCTGACTTTATAAAGGACCGCGGTCTTGATGCCGCTAAAGCTGAAGTCAAATCCCTCGCAGGCGCAACGAAAAGGGAACGCCGCCGGCCGGCCATGCACGGCCAGGCGCTCGACGGCCGGCCCCCCGGGATACCCCAGCCCCAGAATCTTGGCGACCTTGTCAAAGGCCTCGCCGGCCGCGTCGTCGCGCGTCGCGCCCAGAACCGCCTCGCGGCCCAACCCCGAGACCTTGAGGAGCGTCGTGTGCCCGCCGGAGACGACGAGCCCCACGAAAGGAAATCTCAAAGGATTCCCGATAAAGGCCGCGTACAGGTGCGCCCGGATGTGGTCGACGACGAAGAGCGGCAAACCCCACGCCCGGCTCAACGCCCGCGCGAAGGACGTGCCCACCAGGAGAGAACCGATGAGTCCGGGGTTTTGCGTGACGGCGATGGCATCCAGGCGCCGGGAAGTCGTCCGGGCCCGGCAGAGGGCCTCGTCCACGACCGGTACGATAGACTCCAGGTGCGCGCGCGAGGCGATCTCCGGGATGATGCCGCCGTACGCCGCGTGATGGACCAGGCTCGAGGCCACCACGTGCGCCTTGATATGCTGCGCGCCTGCGGCCACGGCAGCGCACGTCTCATCACAGGAACTCTCGATCCCCAGGACGACCGGCACCCTCGTCACGTCTTCTCCGGCAGGGCCTCGCTGACATTGATAAAACGGAACCCTTCCCGCTCCAGCCTCGGGATCTCCTCTTCCAGGACCCGTATCGTGAGCGACCGGTCGTGACCGATCCCGACGGCAAAACCGTCGGCCCGGGCCTTCTCTGCCAGCACTTCGAGCTGGGCCCGGATCGCGGCCGCGTCGTTCTCGTTATCGATAAAGACGTCGCGCCGGGTAAAACAGATGCCCACGCGCCGGGCCACGTCGGCACAGACGCTCTCCGGCGTCACGAGGCTGTCCACGAAAAAGAGCTTCCTCTTCTTCAGGTAGGTCATGACCGCGCGCATCAGGGCCGCGTCTTCGGTGGCCTTGGAGCCCATGTGATTGCTGATCCCTTTGGCAAAAGGCACGGAGACGAAGGCCTCGTCGAGCAGCTTGACGACGTCGCCGGGACGCATCCCGCTCGACAACATCTTCTCTTCAAGACCGTAATTCTCCTTGTCGTGCGGCTCCATGGGCAGATGAACGATAACGTCTTTATCCTTGTCGTAGGCGAGCTTCGCGATGATGCCTGAATAAGGCTTGAACGGCAAGATCGAGAGCGTGACGTGGAAATCGTTGTCCACGATAAAATGCCGGTGACGCAGGTTATATCCCCAGTCATCCAGGATGAGGACAATCTTGCCCTGCAGGGGCACGGCCGGCTCCTCTTTTTCAACGACGGGCTCCTGTGTCTCCTTGACCGGGGCCGGCGGCAGGGGCGCCGGCGCCTCGCGCCTTACGACAGGACGCACCGGCCGGCGATCGGCGCGCCCAAAGACATAGAGCAGGACCGCGGTCTGGATCAGGACGATAACGGATAACAGAAGAATGACGGCGTTTTTGGAGTCGTTCATCGATATTTTAAGAGGACGACCCTTCCGGAACCCTGACACAATTCCCAAAAACCTTCAGGCTCTTGAGCAGATCAACGGCCCGCGCCAAAACAGGATCGACAGCAACCTGGGGCACGGCCTCTTGCGGCGCCGGCTCCTTCCCTTCCTCTTTAGGAGGCTCAACTTTAGGGGGCTCGACGTTCTCGAAGATCTTCTCCAGGTGGTCGGAGACGGTCGGCTGCCGCTCGGGCACCTTGTCGGTAACGAGGATATCCGGCACGATGCCGTTCTCCTGGATCTGCGCACCTGACGGCGTCAGGTAATAATTCGTCGTCAGCTTCAGGGCCGAGCCGTCCCGGAGAGGAAAGACGGTCTGGATGGAGCCTTTGCCGAAGGACTTCGTGCCGATGAGGACGGCCCGCTTGTAGTCCTTCAGGGCGCCGGCCATGATCTCGCTGCCCGAGGCGCTGCCCTCGTTGATCAAAAGCACCAGCGGCGTGGTCGTGTCCGGACGGCCGTAACTCGAAGAGAACGACTCCCCATGCTCGGCGTCCCGGCCCCGGACCGTGACCAGGACCGAGTCCCTGCCCAGGAAACGCTCTGTCACGTCGATCGCCTTCTCCAGGAGACCGCCGGGATTGTTGCGCAGATCGATGATCAGGCTCGTCATGCCCTCTTGCCTGAACGCGCGCAACACCCGGTCGAGCTCGCGCGGCGTGTTCTCCCGAAACTCGACGAGCTTGAGATAGGCGATGCCCTCCTCTAAGATCTTCGCCTCCTTGATATCCTTGATCTGTATCATCGCGCGCTTGATCTTGAACGACCGCAGATTCCCCTCTTTCTCGCGCCACACCACCAACTCGACCTGCGTGCCCGGCTTGCCGCGCAGCTTCTTCACCGCATCGTTGAGCGTGAAGTTCCTGGTGACGGTGTCGTCGATCTTCACGATGCGGTCGTTGGGCTGCA
>CAZCSY010000079.1:4453-6797 GCA_964501505.1 uncultured Planctomycetia bacterium | reverse complement strand
TCCTGTTCGTGGACAACATCTTCCGTTTTGTCCAGGCGGGCGCGGAGATCTCGACGTTGCTTGGCCGCGTCCCATCGGAGACGGGGTACCAGCCGACGCTCCTCGCCCAGGTCGCGGAGTTCCACGAGCGCATCCGTTCCTCCGAGGAGGCGGGCGGATCGGTGACTTCGTTTGAGGCCGTCTACGTGCCGGCAGATGACCTGACGGATCCCGCGGTCGTTGCTATCTTCAGTTTCTTGGACAATCTGCTCGTCCTGTCGCGCGAACGCATCCAGCTGGGTTTGTATCCGGCGATCGATCCGCTCTTGTCGAGTTCTTCGACGCTCGATCCGGACCTGGTGGGGGTGCGGCACTTCGAGATCGCGCAGCGGGTATTGCAGATCTTCCAGAAGTACGAAGAGTTGCGGCGCATCGTCCTCGTCGTCGGGATCGATGAGCTCTCGGCCTCGGACCGCGCGATCTACGAACGGGCCCGCAAACTGAACTATTTTCTGACGCAGCCATTCTTCGTCGCCGAGGCGTATACCGGCAAAAAAGGCGAGTTCGTGACCCGCGAACAGACGCTGGAGGGGTGTGAGCGTATCGTCGGGGGCCGCGTGGACTATAAACCGGAGGCCGAGTTTTACATGATCGGCGTCTTACCGTAAAATAGCAAGAAGGCAAGAGGGGCTAAGGGGGGTGTATCATGTCGGCAAAGCGGTTGGGGGAAATCCTGATGGCGAAGAGGCTGATTTCACTGCAACAGCTGGAGAAGGCGCTCGGCGAGCAAAAGGAGGGCCGCCGGGAGCTTCTGCTGGGCAAGATCCTGATGCGTGACGGGCTGATCACCGAAGACGACCTGATGAACGCCCTGGCCGAGCAGTGCGGCATCGCCTACGTGAGCCTCAAGGATCAATATATCGACTGGAACCTGTGTCAAAAACATATCCAGGCGGTCGGCACCCAGAAGGCGTTTTTTCCTTTCAAGGAGACGCAGGATTCGCTTTGGGTGGCGCTCTCCAATCCGCTCGACATTACGGCGATCGCGCACCTCGAGGACCGTGTGCGGCCCAAGGCGATCAAGATGGTCCTGATCAGGGACACCGAGCTCAAAGATTTGATCGATCAGGCCGAGAAGCAAAAGATGAAGAGTTTTAGAAACCTGCTGGATAAGGACGTATAGCATGCTCTCACGTGCGGATCAGGCATTGGCCAAGACCTTGCGCTCGAAGAAGCGCATCACGGCGGAGGTCTTCGACGGTCTCCTGGCTCAGGCGCAGGAGCGCAACGTTTCGCTCCAGCACCTGGTGGTGAGTCAGGGCCTCATCCCGGAAGAGGAGTGTCTGCATTTACTCGCCGAGGCGATGGGCTTGAACGTGGTCGATCTCGCGGACGCGGGCGTCGATAAGGACGTCCTCAAGCGTATCCCCGTTAAGATCGCCTCTTACTACAAGTTCTTTCCGCTCTCCCTTCACGAGCGGGTCCTGACGGTCGCCGTGGCCGCCCCCCTCGATATCCGGATAGAAGACGAAATCCGCATGCAGTTGGGCTACGAGATCCGTTCGGTCCTCGCGCGCGAACAGGATGTCGCCCGGATGCTCAAGGTCCATTACGGGATGGGCGCGGAGACGATCGGCGAGATCCTTTCTCAGTCTTCCCAGGGGGCGGGCCCGGGAGTTTCGGTCCAGGAATCGGGGTTCTCCGTCGAAAAAATAGAAGACATCGAAAGGCAGGCCCAAGAGGCCTCGGTGATCAAGCTCGTCAACCAGATCCTCCTGGAGGCCTATCGGCGCCGGGCGACCGACGTCCATATCGAGCCCTACCGCGACAAGGTTCGGTTACGCTACCGCATCGACGGTGTCCTGTATGACGCCCACGTGGCGCCGGAGGTCAAGAGCTTTTTAAACGCCGTCCTCTCGCGCATCAAGATCATGGCCAACCTTAACATCGTCGAGCACCGCCTGGCCCAGGACGGCCGCGCCATCGTCAAGACGCAGGACCAGACGCTCGACCTGCGCGTCTCGTTTATCCCCACGCCCTACGGGGAGAGCGTCGTCATCCGGATCCTGCCTTCCAAGATGCTCTACAGTCTCGAGAAGCTGGGGCTTTCGCAGGATTATCTGGAAGTCTTCGAGGCGTTGATCAAGAAACCCCACGGCATCCTCTTTGTGACCGGACCGACGGGTAGCGGCAAGACGACGACGCTCTACGCGTGCCTGAGCGATATCAACACGAGCGCCCGCAAGATCATCACCATCGAGGACCCCATCGAATACGAGATGGAGGGGATCACGCAGATCCAGGTGTTGCCTGAGATCGGCTGGACCTTTGCGCGCGGCCTGCGCAGCATGCTGCGCCATGACCC
>CAZCSY010000079.1:0-4353 GCA_964501505.1 uncultured Planctomycetia bacterium | reverse complement strand
CCGTCGTCTGCCTCGCCCGGGTGGTGCGCGTCGAAGAGATCGAGCCGCTCAAGAGGTACAACATCGCGGTCCAGTATATGGACATCACCAGCGCCGACCGCGTCCGCATCAACAAGTTCGTCCTGGCGTGAGACAAGGGGGTCCGATGGGTTTGTTTTATGCCCGATAAGGAACAATATGCCGCAATTCTATTATCGCGCTAAAAAAGGGCCTGCCGAGATCGTCGACGGGGTCATCGAGGCATCGAGCCTCGATGCCGCCATCGATAAGATCAATCAGATGGGGTGCCTGCCCATAGAGGTGAAAGCGGGCGGCAGGCCCCCGTCGGCCCAAGAAGAGGGCCCGCTTATCCGGGAGGCGCCGTCGGCCTTGCGGCAGCGCGTGCGGCCCCGGGATATCACGGTCTTCAGCCGCCAGCTCGCCACGTTGATCAAATCAGGCGTGCCCATCCTCAGGGCGCTGTCTATCATCGCCGGGCAGTCGGACAGCGTGGGGCTGCGTGCCATTCTCGCGCAGGTCAGCCGCGACGTCAAAGAGGGCAAGTCTTTTTCCGCGAGCCTGACGGTCTGGCCGCGGGTTTTCTCTTCTTTTTACATCGCGATGGTGCGCTCCGGAGAGGACAGCGGGACGCTGCAGGAGGTCCTCTTTCGCATCGCGCGCTACCGCCAGAAAGAAGAAGAGATGTTTTCGCGCTTCCGGGCGGCCCTGGCCTACCCCATGCTGATGGCGGTCGTCGGCACCGGCACCGTCGTCTTCATGTTTACCTATGTCCTGCCCAAACTTATCACGGTCTTCAACCAGATCGGGCAGGAGCTGCCTTGGGCGACGCGGGTGATTCTGGGGATCAGCGATTTTCTGCGCATCAACGGCCTCCCTCTTTTGATCGGCGTCGTCGTCTTCGTGATCCTGGCTATCCGGACAGGGGCCACGCGGGGCGGTCGTGTCTTCTTGAGTTCCCTTTCACTGCACATACCGGTTCTGCGCACCTTCTTTTTGTATAACGACCTGGCCCGGTTCTGCCGGACCCTGGAGATCCTCATCCGCAGCGGCATCCCGATCCTCCGGGCCCTGAGCGTGAGCGTTCCCGTCGTGTCAAACGAGATCCTGAAAAAAGAGCTCGGCCGCAGCGCCGGGGATCTCGAGCAGGGCACGAGCTTCGGCGTGAGCCTCCAGAGCGCCAAGTACCTGCCGCCGTTCCTGGTGAGCCTCGTCTCGGTCGGCGAAGAGTCGGGCAAGCTCGACGAGGCGCTCCTAGAGGTCGCCGAGACCTACGAGCAGGAGTGCGACGAGACGATGCGCATCCTCTCCTCGCTCCTGGAGCCGGTCATGATCCTGGTGATGGGGGCGATCGTCGGCTTCATCGTCGTGGCCATGCTTCTGCCGATCTTTCAGATGAACGTGATGGCCAACTAAGCAGATGGCCGTCCTGTCCACGAGTCATTAGTAACTGAGACATGAGACTGTTGCTTACCGTCATTATATGTCTGGGATTATGGGATGGGGCTGCCGCGGCCGAGGAGGCCGGATGGCAAGAGCTCAAGGGCGACCACTTTATCGTTTGCTATCAGGGCGAGGTGCGGTTCGCGCGCTGTGTCCTGCGGCAGGCCGAATACTTTTATGACCGCATCGCCCGTGACCTGGGTTACACGCGCTACGAGAACTTCTGGAAGTGGGAGCGACGCTGTAAGATATACATCTTCCCGGACAAGGAGATGTATCTGAGTGCGACGGGGCAGCCGTCGTGGTCGATCGGTAGCGCGCACTACGGCCGCAAGGAGGTCCTCAGTTATTCTGGCTGTCAGGCCTTCGTCGAGGAGACGCTGCCTCACGAGATCGCGCACCTCATCTTCAGGGATTTCGTCGGCTTCGAGAGCGACATCCCCATGTGGCTCGACGAGGGGGTGGCCCAGCGCCAGGAACCCAGCAAGCAGAAGGTGTTGGATTATTACGTCTGGCAGCTCGCCCGGGAAAAGAAACTTTGGTCCATGGAGCGTCTGACGCGCGCCGGCCCGGGCGCGATCGAGAATCCTGATAATGCGAGGACCTTTTATATCCAGGCGGCGTCGGTCGTGAGTTTCCTGATCGACAGGCACGGCGCGAGTTCTTTTATCCACCTGTGTCGCCAGTTGCGCGACGGAAAGACGCTGGAGGAGGCCCTGCAGTTCGTCTATCCCACGAAGATGCGTAGCCTGAAGGAGATGGAAGAGACGTGGCTCAGGTATGTCGCGGGGCTAAACTTTTCCGCCGGCAAGAAGCTCGAGGACGAAGGTCCCCGGCGCGTGCGTGTGACGGTTTTACCGGAGCGATCCTGACATGAAGAAGTACGGTTATACGATGGTCGAGATTCTCCTCGTCGTGATCATCATCGGCGCCCTGGCATCGATGGTGGTGCCGCAGCTTGCGGGCCGCTCCGAAAAAACGCGCAAGGCGGCGGCCAAGTCGGATATCGAGGCCAACATCGCGACCGCGTTAAAGCTTTATGAGCTCGACACCGGTTCTCTGCCCAAGGCGCAGGAGGGTCTCACCGTCCTCTGGGAGAAACCGACCGACGCCCAGAACTGGAACGGCCCCTACCTCAATAAAAAACCCATAGATCCCTGGGGGCGTGCCTACAAGTACGTCTTTCCCGGGATCCATCGCCCCCATGATTATGACCTGTATTCCCTGGGACGTGATGGCACCCAAAGTGCGGATGATGTCACGAACTGGGAATAGAGACGGTTTTTCCCTCCTGGAAGTCCTCGTCGCCACCGTCATCCTGAGCGTGGGCGTCGTCTTTCTCTTCCCGTCCTTTTTTATGGCAACGGATGCGCTGGGCATCGTGAATGACCAATTGGTCGTCCAGCCGTGGGCTGAAAACAAGCTCTGGGAGGATACCCAGGCTTTGGCGCAGGCCAGGCCGGCCGTTGCGGGGCTTGATGCGGGAGAGGTCCAATTGGAGAAAAAGACCTATATTTGGGAGAGGAGTTCCGAGGAGGTCGAACCGGGCCTCTTCGCCCTGACGCTTGTCGTGAGATGGGTGGCAGGCGGCAGAGAACACGAGATGGTCTTTGCGACCTATGTCCCCACACCGTTATGAAGCATCCTTTTTTTGAAAAACGGCCTCTCCGGGCCGGCTTCACGTTGATCGAGATCACCCTCGGCGTGGCCTTGGCGGCTGTCGTGGGCGTGGTCGTCTTTTCGACCTTTTCGAGCGGCCTGCGGCTGTGGCAGCGTCATCAGGAGGGATTTCCCGCACGCGACACCGCCTTCCTCTTTGAGCGCATGCAGCGGGATTTTGAGAACGGCTCTGAGTACACAACGTGGGTTCTGCGCGGCAACGCGACCCAGTGCGAGTTCCCTGCCTTCGTCGGATCCATAACGGCGCAAGAGGGGAGAATGCCGGCACCGGCCCGCGTCCTTTATTTCTGGGACGGGACAGGGGCCAGGGTCCTGCGGTCCGTCACGTCCCTGAGCGACGATTTTCAAGGGATCCTCAAGGACGGCAAGGCCGTCCTCTCCGGCGTCGAGCGCTTCGTTTTTTCTTATTATTTTCTGGATCCCCAGAGGAACGAATATGTCTGGTCAGAGCAGTGGCCGTCTGAAGAGGCGGTCCTCAAAGAAGGAGCCTGGCCGCTGGCCGTCAGGCTCGAAGTGAGCGTTCGGTATGATAAGAGGATTTATGAGGCCGTCAAGATTTTTTCTTTGCCGCTCGGCGGGTAAGCGGGCCTGCCTCGCAGGCCGGCGGGCGAGCGTCCTTATCCTCGTGGCGTGGGTCCTGAGCCTTCTTGCCATTTTTGCCGTTTCGCTCGGCACGACGGCGCGGCGTCAGTTGCTCTTTTCGCAACGCCTGATTCAGGATGCCATCCTGCGGCGGACCGCCGGGGCGGGCCTGAACCGCGCGCGGGCGTTCCTGGCGCGCCCTCAGGACGGGGCGCCGGAGGAGGAAGAGGAACCCGTGCGGCCCTGGATGGAACGGGAGGATCTCTTCAAGGACATCCGTATCGGTCCGGCCGCCTTTTCTCTGGGGTATACCTTTAGAGACGGGGTTTCGTGTGAAGACCGGTTTTTTTATGGCCTGGCGGATGAAGGGGCCAAGCTTAACCTTAACATTGCGGCGCCGGATGTGTTAGCGCGCCTCTTTGAGCTCGTCCTGGGCGGCAACCCCACGCAGGCCCAGGGGTTGGCGGATGCCGTTGTGGATTGGCGGGATGCGGATACCTCTGCCCAGCCCAAGGGCGCTGAGGATGATTTTTATGAAGCGCTGCCAAGCCCGTATGGCTGCAAAGATGCCCCCTTTGATAGTCCGGATGAGTTGTTGCTTGTTCGTGGGTTTGACGCTACAATATATAAGAATATAAAGGGTTACGTCAC
>CAZCSY010000078.1:0-6954 GCA_964501505.1 uncultured Planctomycetia bacterium | reverse complement strand
ATGAACCCGGCGGCCGAGAAGCTGCTGGGGGTAGACAAGAAACAGAAGATCGGCAAGGCCCTGACCGAGGACCTGAGCGGCAACGAGGTCATCTCGCTCGTCCGGGACGTCAGGGGACAGGGCGAGAGGGTCGTGGAGCTGGACTCCGCGCAGGCCGAGACGAAGAAGATCATCCGTTCGAGCAGCGCGGTCGTTGAAAACGAAAACGGCCAGACGGTCGGCATGGTTTCGGTGTTGACGGACGTCACGAAGCAGCGGGAGCTCGACCGGCTCAAGTCGCAGTTCGTCTCCTCCGTCACCCACGAGCTGCGCACGCCGCTGGTGGCCACGCAGAAGGCCCTGGACGTCATCATCACCAAGGCGGCCGGTCCCGTCAACGCGGATCAGACGCGGTTTCTCGATATCGCGCGGCGCAACCTGGAGCGCCTCTACGCGTTGATCAACGACATCCTTGACCTCTCCAAGCTTGAGGCCGGAAAGATGAAGATTGACGTCGCTCCGGCGAGCGTCGAGCAGATGGTCAACGACGTGAGTTCGTCGCTTGGCAGCTGGGCGAATTCGAAGAGCATCAACTTCGTCAAGAGCGTCACCCCCGGCCTGCCGCCGGTGGCGATGGACGCGAACCGTATCATCCAGGTGCTTAACAACCTGGTGAGCAACGCGCTGAAGTTCACCCCGCAGGGCGGCACGGTGACGATCGAGGCCAAGCCCCGCGGCGGCGGCCAGCACGTGGAGATCAGCGTCGCGGATACGGGCATCGGCATCGCCGAGGAGGATCTGACTAAAGTCTTCGAGAGGTTCCTCCAGGTCGGCGAGCGGCGCCAGACGGACGTGAGCGGTACGGGTCTGGGTCTGTCGATCGCCAAGGAGATCGTCGAGCTGCACGGCGGCCGCATCTGGGTCGAGAGCGAGAAGGGGCGGGGAGCGAAATTTTCCTTCGTGCTGCCTATTTGGGCAGCCGCGGCATAACCGAATACGCAAAAGGCCATGTCAGAAGAGAAACCCATTCGAGTGCTCCTGGTTGACGATGAGACGGACTTCACCGAGCCGATCGCCTTCTGGCTCAAATCGCGCGGGTACGGCGTGGCGACGGCCGTCAACGGCCAAGAGGCCCTTCAGATGGTCCAGGGCAGCCGCCCGGACATCGTCTTCCTTGACATCAACATGCCGGTGATGGACGGCCTGGAGGCCTTGCGTCAACTCAGGGATATCGACAAGGATCTTCCGGTGATCATGGTGACGGCGGCGTTCGGCAGCGAGGACAAGATCACCCGCGCCAAGGAGTTGGGGGTGTCTGGCTTCTTCGCGAAGAACTACACGTTTGATCAACTCGTCCAGATGATCCAGGTGACCTTGCGCACGCACCGCTCCCTGCGCGTCGGCAAGGATGTCCTGCCGCCGAAGGGAAACTGAAATGTTTGAGGCCTCGCCTCGAACAAGCCGCCCCCGGACAAGGCGTCGGATACTGGCCCTGCTTAAAAAAGCGTACCCGCAGCCGAAGATGGCCCTGGATCAGGGGAGTCCTCTCGAGGTCCTGGTGGCGACGATCCTCTCGGCGCAGTGCACGGACGCGCGCGTCAATACGGTGACGCAGGACCTCTTTCGCGCCTACCGCACGGTCCAGGATTACGCGCACGCCGACGTGAAAAAATTCGAAGCGGCCATCCGGTCGACGGGCTTCTATCGCAACAAGACGAAAAATATCATCGCCGCGGCCAAAAAACTCATCGCCGATTTCGGCGGCCGCGTGCCCGGCACGATGGAAAGGTTGCTGACGCTGCCCGGCGTGGCCCGCAAGACCGCCAACTGCGTCCTTTACGGCGCGTTCGGCAGGAACGAGGGGATCGCCGTGGACACGCATGTCTTGCGCGTGAGCAGGCGTCTGGGCCTGACGCGCCACGACGACCCCGTGAAGGTCGAGCGGGATCTGATGCGGTTATGTGATAGGAAGGAGTGGGGCCGCTGGAGTCTGCGGTTGATCCTGCACGGCCGCCGCGTGTGCACGGCGCGCGCCCCGCAGTGCCCGGTGTGCGTGGTGAACAGGCCGTGTCCGTCGAGTCTGGTAGGACGGGCCCCTGGCCGAGATCACAACGTGAGCGCCGGGATATCCCGGCGCAAGGGGTTATAGATGCGTAGAAAAGCCATTAAAAAGTTATCGGTAGAACAGGGGGAGTTGCTGCTCAAGGATCTCCTGCCGTTTTTGTCGAGGGGGCGGTTCGTGAACGTCGCCACCTGCAATGAGGAGCGCATGCCCAACGTCGCGCCCAAGATCATCGCGCAGGTCGACAAGAACGTCCTGTACCTGGTGGACCACGTCATCGGGACGACCTATGTGAACCTGAAGAAGAACCCGCGCGTCTCGCTCGGGCTGGTGGACGAGAGGAACTTCATGGGATACCAGCTCAACGGCACGGCGACGGTCATGGAGCGCGGACAGGAATTCCAGATGTTGGCCGAGGAGTTCCAGCAGATCAAGACCGACTTTACCGTCCAGCGCATCCTCTACAGCGTGCGCTCGGGCAAGCAGGCCCCGCCGGTCGAGCTGGCGCTGCCCGAGAAGTTCGCCATCATCAAGATCCGCGTCATCGAAGTGGTCGAGATCGCCACCAGCGGCGATCTGAGGTCGCGGTTCGCCCTTTAAGGCGCCATGAGGCTCCTCCTCGATCGTGACATTGGGGTTTACAAGGAACTCATCGACACGGCCAACGTCGCGGTCGTGGCCTTCGACGCCAAGGGGCGTATCCTCATCTGGAACAAGGCCGTGGCGGAGATGACGGGTTACTCCGTGCGCGAGGCGACCGGACCCACGCAGATCATCGAACGCCTCTATCCCGACGCGTCCTACCGTCAGAGCGTCCTGCAGACGATCGGCGCGGCGGTCAAGATGCCCTTCAAGGACATCGAATGGACGCTTAGGACCAAGCGGGGCGAGCGGCGCTGCGTCTCCTGGTCCGGCATCCCCGTCAAGAGCCGCGACGGCACCGTCATCGGCAGCCTTGGCATCGGTATCGACGTCACGCGCCGCAACGCGATCAAGGAGCGCGAGCGCGAGTCGTTCCGGGCGCTCCTGAAGTCCGTCCGCGTCCACGAGAGCATCAAGTCCCGCTACGAACAAGAGATCGCATCGCTCAAAGCCGAGGTGAATGCCCTGTGCCGCGATCTGTCCCGACCGCCTCGTTACCCCGCCGACTAAAAACCATGTCCGTAAAGATAGGGATGCGTGTCTTTGCCGGCGGGGTGTCGTCCAGGCGCCCGGGGCGCGGGGTTCCCGTAAGGGGGTTTTTCCTCGCTTCCTGTTTGGCCTTGACCGTACCGCTCGCCGGGTGCGCCAAGCCGTCCTTGCGCCTTGCCCCCGAGATCCCCCACAGGATCTCTTTCAACGCCCATGCGTATGAGCACCTTTCCTTGAAGGAGCTGCGCGGAAAGGTCGTGCTCTTCTTCTTCTGGACGGGTAGTCATATCGGTTGCCGCAAGGCCGTGGTCGAAATGGACCGTCTGTACGAGCGCTACCGGCCGCGCGGCCTGGAGATCGTCGGCGTCCACTCGCCGAACTGGGAGAGCTTCGAGGATTCCGCTCATTATGTCTTTGATCAACTGCAGGAGGCCGCCGTCAAGTTCCCGGTGATCATGGACGACGACAACCAGATCAAGATGGCCTATGGTTTTCTCGTCGTTCCGTCGGTGTATCTCGTGGACCGGCGGGGTTTTATTCGCGCCAAGTACGCGGGCGCCCTGGACTTCGGCCATATCGAGGCCTTGCTGGACCAGCTGTTGACGGAGGACGGCCGGCCGCTGCCGGCAGAGCCCCCATCCCAACCGACGACGCCCAAAAAGAGGTTCATGGGATATGAAGAAGGTCCGACGGGATATTGACCGCTGCCGGCTGCAGTTTCTGGGCGGGGTGAGGACCGTGACGGGGTCCAGCCACCTGTTGACGACGCCCAAGGCACGCGTCCTGATCGACGCCGGGCTCTTCTACGGCCGGCGCGCGGAGTTTTACCGCGTCAACACGACCTTTGCCTTTCTGCCCCAGCACATCGACGCCGTGGTCCTGTCGCACGCCCACATCGACCATTGCGGCAACATCCCGACGCTCTTCAAACACGGCCTGCGCGCCAAGATCTACGCGACCTCCGCGACCCGTGACCTGTGCAAGCTGATGCTCGCCGACAGTGGCCATATCCAGGAAGAGGACGCCCGTTACCTGAAGAAGCTGGCCCGCAAGGTGTCTCACCGCCGCCGCGGCCGCGAGCGCAACCACGAAACGCCGGAGGTGCGCGGACCGCTCTACACCGAGCGCGATGCCCTGCGGGCGATGACCAAGTTCCGGCCCCTGCACTACGGCCAGCGTTTCAAGGTGTCGGCGGATACGACAGTGACGTTTTACGACGCGGGGCATATCCTGGGCGCGAGCGTCATGCTCCTCGAGGTGCGACTCTCGACCGGCGTGCTGCGGCTTGGCTATGCCGTCGACCTGGGCCGCAAGGAATTGCCGATGCTCAACGATCCGGTCGTGCTCTGCGATCTGGATTATTTGATCCTCGAGTCGACGTACGGCGGCCGCAAGCACTCTTCTATCGAAGAAGCCAAGCAGACGCTTTGCAACGTCATCAACCGCACGGTGGCGCGCAAGGGCAAGATCATCATCCCCGCCTTTGCCCTGGAGCGCACGCAGGAGGTCATCTATTGCATCGCGCGGCTCCTGAAGGACCGGCTCATCCCGTCGATACCGATCTTCGTGGATAGCCCGCTGGCGACGCGCGTGACGGAGGTCTTCCGGCGCAACGTCCATTACCTCGACCAGCATGTCAAGGATCTCGTCAAGAGCGGCGCGAGCCCCTTTGATTTTATGAACCTGCGTTACGTCCAGAGTCAGACCGAGTCCAAGGCCCTCAACGTCGACAAGCGGCCCATGATCATCCTCGCGGGCTCCGGCATGTGCGAGGCGGGCCGCGTCCTGCACCACCTGAAGAACACCATCACCGAATCGCGCAACACCATCCTCGTCGTCGGCTACATGGCCAAGGATACGCTGGGCAAGCGCATCGTGGACAGACAGAAGGTGGTACGTATCTACGGCATGGAGCACGAGCTGAACGCCGAGGTCGTGGTCATCAACGCCCTCTCCGGCCATGCGGACCGGGATGACCTGGTGCGCTATGCCCGCGAGGCCGATCCCCGGCAAGGGGTCTTCCTGGTCCACGGCGACGAAGACGAGACGCGCGCTCTCTACGACGCCCTGAGGGCCGAAGGGGTGGCCGTCAGCATGCCCCAAAAAGAAGAGGAAGTTTTGCTGCGGTGCCTGCGCCGCTAAAACGCCCGTCTTATCACGTCTTCGCAGAATACCCCGGGCAAGCCCCGGCCATTGCGAAGATTCTGCCGGGGTAAGCCCGGGGGGTTTCCATGGAAGATGTCCACCGCAAGCGCTCTGCTCCCTCGAGCACGTGCCGCGTCTTTTTTAGCAAACGCCGCGTTCTTTTCGCGAGCATTTTTCTTTTCCTGCTCGCCGCGGCTTTTCTCCTTTCTTTCAAGGACCGGCTCGTCCTCGCGGTACTCACCCGATACCTCAGCCGCGCCTATCCGGCGTGGACCGTGCGCGTGAAGGGGTTGGATGTCGGATGGCGGCGGGTGCGCGCCGAGGCGGTCGCCTTCAAGATCCCGGCCGCAGGGCCGGGCGCCGTCTGGTCAGGCCGGGTGTCCGGGGTCACGCTCTTTTACTATCTTGGTCAGCTCTTGGCGCCGTTTCCGCTTGCCCTGAAGGAAGGGGAGGGGACCCTTGACGTCTTATCGGGACCCGGGTTACGTCTGGAAGGGGCGAGTCTGAGTATTCGGCGCGCGCCGGAGACGAAACCACTTCTTCTCGACGCAGGGTGCCGCCGCCTGCGCCTTTTTGACAATGAGGCGTCAGCCATTACCGTCGCGGCGTTCCTTTTGGGGGACCGTCTCTCTGTGACGCGGCTGGAGGCTCGCCTTTTGGGCGCGGCCGTCACGTTGAGCGGCCAGGCGTCTTTCGGTGCGTCGACCTTTGATGCGGAGGGCCAGGTCGATGTGCGGGGGTTGGACGTGGCAGAGCTGATCCGCGCCCTCAAGCTCCGCGAGCGGATGGACGCGACCGGCATCTATGGCGGCCGGCTCTCTTTTACCGTGCGGGGCGGGCAGGTCCTGACTTTGAGCGGCACGCTCATCAGCGAGGAGGGCGGCCGGTTTTATGTCTCGGACGCCTCGATGCTGAAGGGCGCCGGGGCCGGGGGAAAGGCCGGTAATATTGTCGTTGAAAATTTAAAGAATTACTATTATGATAAGGGGAAGATTGTCTGCGGTTTGGAAGGTCGTAACGTCAAGCTGGACTTTATGTTAGATGGTTCTGCCGGGAGCCGGCAGATGGAGGTCGTCTGGCACGGTCTGGAGGAGGGAAGCGGTCATGAAGAGAGCGATTAAATGGTGCGCGGTGATGATGTTGGTGGTGGGGTGTGCGCGCGTCCGCATCGACTCCAAGGATCCCATCAAGCTGGACGTGAACATGCGCCTGGATATCTATCAGCACGTGGCGCGCGACGTGGATTCCATCGAGGACATGATCGCCGGCCCCCCGGTGAAGGAAGAGGCACAGGCTATCCAGAAGACAAGTCTCCTTGATTTTATCGTCCCTGCCGCTTGTGCCGGCGAGCTCTCCGATTTTCCAGACCAGGTCGCGGTCGCCATCGAGCGGCGCAAGGAGCGGCGGGCCCGCATCGTGCTGCTCGAGTCCCAGGGGTATATCGGCGAGAACGAGAACGGGTTTATCGACGTCTTTGACAAGGCCTCCCTCGATCCGGGGAGGCTGACGATGGTGGAGGAAGAGAACAAGGACCGGCTGGTCATCTTTGAGTACGTAGCCAAAAAGAACGGCGCCTCCGTTGAAGAGACGGGCAGGGTCTTTGCGGATCGCATCCAGAAGGGCGCGTCCGCGGGCAC
>CAZCSY010000077.1:0-6972 GCA_964501505.1 uncultured Planctomycetia bacterium | reverse complement strand
AGTTTTTGCCGCTGCGCGCCGGCGACGTCTTCAGGACCCTGGCGGACATCGGCAAACTGAAAAAGACCCTCCGTTTCAAGCCGCTGGTGGGCTTCGAAGAAGGTCTGAGAAGGACCATTGTGTACTTTAAAAGTTTGGGTTGATCGCCCGGGCTGGGCCCGTGGAAGAGGAAGGGCCTGGCTCAGTCGCATTGAATATGTCTTGAAACTTAGTTAAAACTAAGTTATAATACATAATATAATGGAACAAATAATCTATAACCAGTTACAATTAATAGAGATATTTCATTTAGAGTTCCTTCGTTGGTTTGGGAGAAGGGTCAAGGCAGATCTCTACGCTCTTAAGGGCGGCTCCAATCTTCGCCTCTTCTTCAATAGCGTTCGTTACTCGGAAGATATGGATATCGATGTCTCGGGCATCCGGGTGGACGTGATCAAAGATGAGGCGTCAAGGATTCTTGACGCCTCCTCGTTTGCGGACGCATTGAGGTCTTTTGGCATCAGGGGGATCGTGGCGCCCGACATGGCGAAAGCAAAACAGACCCAGACCACCCAGCGGTTCAAGGTCCATCTTTTGACGGCGGCCGGAGAGGACCTTTTCACGAAGATCGAGTTCTCCCGCCGGGGCATGGAAGAAGGGGTGGAGACGGGCCTTGTCTCGGAGGCGGCCCTGCGCGCATATAAGATGCCGTCGTTTCCGGTGCCGCATTACGGCCTGCGCGCGGCGGTCCGGCAAAAGATCCGGGCGTTGGCAGGGCGCTCCACCGCTCAGGCCCGGGATGTCTTTGACCTGTTCATGCTGGGTTCCCAGGCGGCGGGACGGCCGGGAGCATGGGCCGCGGTTGAGCCCGCCGTCCGCGGCACAGCGGCCAAAGAGGCCTTGTCCATCGCCTTTGAGCAGTTCCGGGACACGGTGGTTTCTTTCTTGTCGCCCGACGATCAGGCCGTTTATCAGAAGACGGACGTCTGGGATGATATAAAACTGCGCGTTGTCCGCAGCCTCGAAGAGCCGGAGAAAGATCATGCCTAACATTCCGGTCCTGGCCGCCGTAAAGAAACTGGGACGGCCTTTTTTCACGACGCACGAGCTGACCATTTGCGGAACGGGCTCCGCGTCCAATACGAGCCAGGCGTTGAATCATCTGGTGCGCCAGGGTGTGATCATCAAAGTGGCGCGCGGCGTGTGGGCGCTCGAGGCGGATAAAGACAAGATCAGCCCTTATGCCGTTGCGGCGTTCTTATCGCCCCGCCACCGGGTCTACGTGTCTTTCACGAGCGCCCTGCATCTTCACGGGATGATCGAACAGATCCCCCAGTCGGTGACATTGGCCTCGACGGGCCATACGCGGACGGTCCGCACGCGCCTGGGGACCTATTTCATCCACCGGATCTCTCCGGCGTTTTTCAGGGGATTTGACTGGTATCGGGGCGAGGGGAGCTTCCTTATTGCGGAGCCGGAGAAGGCCCTGGTCGATTGCCTTTATCTTTCCTCCCGCAAGAAAAAACAGTTCGGGCACTTTCCGGAGCTCCATTTTCCGCGCTCCTTCAGCTTTGCCAGAGTCCGGCGCTGGGCACGGGAGATCCCGAACAAAAGGGTCCGCGCAGCCGTTCAGAAACGCCTTGTTTCCATTGAAATAACTTAACAAATATGTTAAATTATTGTTATGAAATATGACGATTTCGTTCAAAAAGTAAAAAGTTACCCTGTCATTGAAACAGAGTCCTTGTTGGCGGGAGAAGCAATCCCGGCCAGGGTAGCGGTCCAGATCAGTCGTTGGCAGAAGGCCGGCCGCCTGATGCAGCTGAAAAGGGGTTTTTATCTCCTTCCGGAGGCTTACCGGAAGACCGAAGTCTCGGAGCTGTATCTTGCTGGTGTCTTGTGCAAACCGTCCTATGTGAGCCTGGAAAAAGCGCTGGAGTACCATGGGGTCATCCCGGAAGGGGTGCCCGTTTACACGAGCGTCACGACGAAGCGGCCCAGCCGGCTGACGACGCCCCTGGGCATTTTTGATTACCGTCATGTGCGCGCTTCACTTTTTTGGGGTTACCGTTCGGTACGCTTCGCCGGGCAGACCGCCTTTATCGCAGCGCCGGAAAAGGCGTTGCTTGATCTTTTCTATCTGCGCCCCATCAAAGTCACGGCGGACTACCTTTCCGAGATGAGGCTTCAGAACGTGGAGGCGATCAACGTAAAGGAACTCTTCAGATATGCCCGGCGTTTCCGCAAGCCCAAGATGACCGCGGCGGCCGAGACGGTAAAAGACTACATCAGGCAATACCTTGAGGGGATGAAGACGCTATGAAAGATTATGTCTTGGAGCTTGTGGCGTCCCGGAGCGGCACGAATGCGAAGCTGAACGTCATGCGGGAATATCTTCAGGCCTATGTGCTTAGGATACTCCATGACGAGGGATTTTTCCGGTCGGCGGCTTTCGTGGGAGGCACGGCACTGAGGTTTCTCTATGATCTGCCCAGATTTTCCGAAGACCTCGATTTTTCGCAGGCGGGAAACGCCGCTGGACTGGATTTTATCGGGTTGATGAAAAAGGTCGACCGGGAGCTCGCCGCAGCCGGCTACAGCGTCTCCATCGCCTACAAGACGGACAAGACCGTGCACAATGCCATGATCAAGTTCGAGGGGTTGCTCCGCGAAGCGGGGCTTTCTCCGATGAAGAGTCAGAAGTTTTCCGTCAAGATCGAGGTGGACACGCGCCCCCCGCAGGGCGCGGCGTTGAAGACCTATGTCGTCAACAAGCATTTCCCCTTTACGTTCCTTTCCTACGACGTAGCATCGCTGTTCGCCGGAAAAGTGCACGCCCTTTTGACGCGCAAGTACGCCAAGGGAAGAGATTATTTCGATTTGGGATGGTATTTGTCGCGGTGGAAAGACATCGCGCCGAACCTCCTGCATCTTCGAAACGCCCTTGCGCAGACAGGTTGGCAAGGGGGGCAGGTGGATGAGGTCAACTGGCGGGCCCTGCTGGCTCGCGTGGTCGAAAGCGCCGACTGGAAAGCGGTCCGCCAGGACGTCGAAAATTTTCTCGAAAATCCCCGGGACATGGACGTTTTTTCCCAGAAGAACGTCTTAAGCCTATTGCATCCATGAACACGTATGCCGTCATATTAGCCGGTGGAGTGGGCAGCCGCTTCTGGCCCATGAGCCGGGAGCTGGAGCCCAAGCAGTTCTTGCAGTTCAACGGCGACCAGTCGCTCCTGCAGGAGACGGTCGCGAGGGTCCTGCCGCTGGTCAAGCCCCAGCGGGTCCTCATCGTCAGTAATCAGCAATATAAGTTCCAGATACAAGAGCAGTTACGCGAATTCGGCGTTCCAGAGGCCAATATCATCCTTGAGCCCCAGGCTAAGAACACGGCCCCGGCCATCGGCTTTGCCGCCTGGCGCATCGCGAGCCGCGACCCGGAGGCGGTGATGTTCGTTTTGCCGGCCGACCACCACATCGCAAAGCCGGCCAAGCTGCGTAACATCCTGAAGGAGGCCGTCAGGGTCGCCCAGGAGGACAACCTGGTCACCATCGGTATCGTCCCGACCAGGCCCCACACCGGCTACGGCTACATCAAGACGATGTCCCATGCCCGCACGCCTGCCCGTCCGCGCGGTAAGTGTTTCCAGGTGGAGAAATTCGTCGAAAAACCCGATGTTAAGACTGCGGAGCGTTATCTAAAGCACGGAGGCTACCTTTGGAACTCCGGAATGTTCGTCTGGAAGGCGGGGGTCATCCTCGATGAGATCAAGGCCTATCTGCCGGACCTCTACCGCCAGCTCAAGAAGATGGGCTCAGACGTCAAGATGGGTCGAGGCGCCATCAACCCTCGCATCTGGAAAAACATCAAAAGTATCTCCGTCGACTACGGTATCCTCGAGAGGTCCCGGCGCGTGATGGTAATCCCGGCCAGGGACCTGGGCTGGAGCGACCTGGGCTCCTGGAACGCCTTAAGCGAGACCCAGAAGAAGGACAAGAGCGGCAACGTCTTCAAGGGCGACTGCCTCGACCTGGACTCGTGCCGCACGACGGTCCTTAGCCGGAACCACCTCGTCGCCACCATCGGCCTGAAGGACGTCGTCGTCGTGGACACCGAGGACGCGCTCCTCGTCTGCGACAAGCGCCGCACCGAGGACGTCAAAGAGGTCGTCGCGCGCATCCGCGCGCACAAGCGCCCCGAGCACTTCACCCATAAGACCGTCAAGCGCCCCTGGGGCAGCTACACCGTCATCAACCACGGCAACGGCTTCAAGGTCAAACTCGTCCACATCGCGCCCCACAAGCGCCTGAGCCTCCAGCGCCACCTCAAGCGTTCCGAGCACTGGGTCGTCGTCGAGGGCGAGGCCAAGATCACTATCGGCCGCGACGTCTTCTTCCGCGGCCCGAACCAGAGCATCTACGTCCCCCAGCGCGGCGTCCACCGCCTGGAGAACACTACCGCCAAGCCGCTCAAGATCGTCGAGGTCCAATGCGGCGCCTACCTCGAGGAAGACGACATAGAACGCGTAGAGGATGATTTTATCAGATAACAAAAGGCGGAATCGTGAAGCCACGCAAGTTTTATGGATGGATACCTGACAGGCCGGACCAGCGGGATTACTCTTACCGGGCGATCAAACCTGTCATCAGGGTCCCTGCGGAGGCGGACCTGAGGCCGTACTGTTCAACAATTGAGGACCAGGGCGCTTTGGGAAGCTGTACCGCCCAGGCCCTGGCGGGCAACCTCGAATTCCTGGACAACAGGCCGGACGCCGTTTATACGGACGTCAGCCGGCTCTTTATCTATTACAACGAGCGGCTGCTTGAAGGCACGACAGAGGTCGACGCGGGCGCTTCGCTGCGCGACGGCATCAAGTCCCTGAAGAATTACGGCGTCTGCCGGGAGTCCGCGTGGCCGTATGATATCCGGCGTTTTGCGAAAAAGCCCCCCGCGCGCTGTTACACCGAGGCGAAAAAGCGTCTCATCGCGGCCTATTACCGCATCGAGACCCTTTCGCAGATGCTGGCGTGCCTGGCGGACGGGTTCCCTTTTGTCTTCGGCTTCACGGTCTACGAGAGCTTTGAATCGGCGAAGGTCAGCCGCACCGGCATCGTCCCCATGCCCAAAAAAGACGAGCGCGCCCTGGGCGGCCACGCGGTCATGGCGGCGGGCTACGACCGGAGCAAGAAGCGGTTCCTCGTCCGCAACTCCTGGGGCGCCGCCTGGGGCCTGTCCGGCTACTGCCTCATGCCCTTCGCGTATTTGGAAACCCTGGCGGTCGACTTCTGGACGATAAGGAAATAGGGGAGAGGGGTCGAATTCAGCCCAAGGATACTTAGTAGGAGAAACAATGGGTTTTCTTGAAAACACAAAACGTTGCACCAGATGTATCCTGCCGGAGCAGTATCCGGATATTAGGTTCGACGCAAACGGCGTCTGCCATAAGTGCCACGAGCACGACCAAAAGTATCTGAACAAGGATTACGCCAAGTCCGAAGCCGAGCTCCGCAAGATCGTGAGCTGGGCTAAGGGGCAGAACAAGCGCTACGACTGCATAGTTCCGTTCAGCGGCGGCAAAGACAGTTCCTACACTATCTATATATGCCGCAAGAAGTTAGGCATGAAAGTGCTGGCGGTCAACTTCATAAACGGCCTGCAGACCTACGAGGCGGTCCGGAACATGAAGAAGATCGCAGAGAAGCTCGACGCCGCCTTTGCTTCTTATGGTCCTAGCATCGAGACCATGAAGAAGCTCTACCGGGCGTTCTTTCTTAAGACCGGACAGTTCTGCTTTCCCTGCGACATGGGCATCTGGGCCACGATGCATCGTTTCGCAGAGAATTTTGATGTCCCTTTGATCGTTTCCGGGTTTTCGGCTCAGATCGAATCCCGGGGACCCAAGATATACTCCTACAACAACAATCTCTTCAAAAACGTCGCCAAGGGAGTTATTTCCGATCGGGAGATGAAGGATTTTCTGGAGGAGTCCAGCTTTGGGAAGATATTGCGTCGCCTGAAGCATCTGCGGCTTACCCGCTATCGCCGCCAGATCTCCTTGCCGGATTACATCGTCTGGGACGACAAGGAGATCAAAAAGGCCATCGTCGATGAGTTCGGCTGGGAGAAGCGCTCCGACGGCTCCAGCGACCACATCGACTGCCTCTTCGCTCCTATGAAGAACTACTTTGTCGTCGAAAAGTGGGGCTTCGGCGAAAAAACGACCAAGTATGCGGCGATGACCCGCGCAGAACAAATAAAGCGGGCAGACGCCTTAAGGCGCTCTCGTGAGGATGAGAGTATCGATCCCGCCGAGACGAAAAGGGCGTTCT
Organism: uncultured Planctomycetia bacterium; assembly: GCA_964501505.1. Classification (GTDB taxonomy): domain Bacteria; phylum Omnitrophota; class Gorgyraeia; order Velamenicoccales; family Velamenicoccaceae; genus CAZCSY01. Next base: position 666 of record CAZCSY010000077.1, on the reverse strand, counting down.
GCTCGCTTCTCGGCGTGGATGAAACAGACCTAAAGGCGGCAAAAAATTTAACCCATCTAAAATTTCTTTAAGGATCGCCATGGCCAAGACATTCGTTACCTATGAACCGGACAATTCCCTCAGGAAAGGCTATCTTCACCTTTTTCGGGAGATCATTGACGAGATCCGCTGGAACAAGTATTTGACCTATCAGTTATTCAGGCGGGATTTCTTCGCTATGTACAAGCAGTCCTTTGTCGGCGTATTTTGGGCTTTTTTTATGCCTTTGTTGAGTGTCGGAACTTTTGTCATGCTCAACGGCGCCGGAGTCTTCAATATGGGGGATGTCAAGATTCCGTATCCTTTATACGCGATTATGGGGATGGCGTTCTGGCAGATATTCTCCTCTGGCGTGATGGCGGCGGCGAACGCGCTATCCGGCGCCGGCATGATGACTTATCCCTCGAAGGTGTATCATACCTATTATCCCAAAACCGTTATTACCTATATGACGGTATGGGATGTGATTTTCAAACGATGTGATCCGCTTCAAGTCGCCGTCGATTATGCTCACGAAATCGGCCTGGAATTTTATGTCTATGTCACCCTGTTCGACGACGCTTATACGCACCAGGAATCGCTGTTCGGGCGGCAGCATCCGGAATATTACATGCGACATCACGGGGG
>CAZCSY010000076.1:0-7128 GCA_964501505.1 uncultured Planctomycetia bacterium | reverse complement strand
ACGGGGCCGCTATTTTCTCGGGTAACGAAATACGCGAGCACGGTCAAGCTCCTTACCGCGCTGGTGGTGCTGGATGAAAAGGACCTGGATGACAAGGTGCGCGTTTCGCAGAACGCGGCCCGCGTCGAACCGACGCGGGCAGGCCTGAAGGCGGACGTCACCTATGCGGTCGGCGATCTCCTGGAGTTGCTGGTGGCTAGCTCCGCGAACGACGCGGGCGTGGCGCTCGCCGAGGGAGTCGCGGGCAGCGAGTGCGCCTTCGCGGAGTTGATGAACAGAAAGGCCGATGCGTTGGGAGCCAGGGCGTCGCATTTTACCAATGCGACCGGCCTGCCGGATAAAGAGATGAAGACGACGCCGTATGATTTTTCCATCATCACGCGCGCGGCCTTCAGCCATCCCTTCATCGTCAGGACGATGAAGAAGAAGTACGTGACGATCGAAGGCAGCGACGGCCGGAAGATCCGCCGGCAGAATCATAACAAGCTTTTGTGGCGTCTTTCGGATCCCCTGGTCCTCGTCAAGACCGGCTACACGCGCGCCGCCAGGCACTGCTATGCGGGGATCGCGTACTACGATGATTATCGCGTTTCGATCGTCCTGTTCAAGAGCCGCAAGCCGTGGGACGATATCGCCCGTATCCTGGGCACAAGGCTCAAGGGCTCGAAAAAATGAGACAAAGAGGCAAGATGACCTGTTCGTAAGCGTCTCATCTTCGGGACATGGGTATCAGGCAAAGGAGTCCCCTTAGACTCATGATCTTATTTTTCCTCTTGGTATCGGTATTCGTGGTCTACGTCTGGTATCTGGAGCAGAGCTCGGTCTTTATCCCTTACCGGGAGATCGAGCAGACCCCGCAGGCGGTCGGGCTGGAATACGAGGAGGTCTGCCTGCGTGCGGCCGACGGGGCACAGCTCCACGGCTGGTTCATCGGTCGGCCGCACGCCCGGGCGACGGTCTTGTTCCTGCACGGCAACGGCGGGAACATCAGCCATCGTGTCCAAAAGGTGCGCATCTTCCACGATCTGGGGCTGGAGGTCTTTGTCTTCGATTACCGCGGCTACGGACGTTCAAGGGGCGTGCCCAGCGAAAAGGGCCTCTACGCGGATGCGCGGGCCGCCTATGACCACCTCGTCGGCGAGCGGGGCGCGGCGCCGGCGAAGATCATCCTCTACGGCGAGTCGCTCGGCAGCGCGGTCGCCGTCGAGCTGGCGACGGAAAAAGAGGTGGGCGGCATCATCCTCGAGGGCGCTTTCACCTCTATCGCCGACATGGCGCGCCGCGTCTTTCCGTTCTTGCCGTCGGTCTTCCTGAGATACCATTTTAACACGTTGGAAAAGGTGCGCCGCATCAGGAGGCCCCTCCTCGTCATCCACAGCCGCAACGACGAGGTCGTTCCCTTTTCGATGGGCCGCCGGGTCTTCGACGGGGCCGGTAGCGACGCCAAAGACATCCTGGCCGTGTACGGCGGTCACAACGAATCCTTTTATGAATACCGCCGTGAGATCGCGCAAAAGATCGAGGAGTTGCTCGAAGAGACGGATCGATAGCTCTTTGAAGCAGAAGAGAAGCCAAAGGGGGGAGGGCATGACAATAGCCGAGATGCAGGCGACGAAGGGCAAGCGCAAACTCACGATGCTGACGGCGTACGACTATCCGACGGCGCTGGCCGTGGAGCGCGCGGGCGTGGACATGATCCTCGTCGGGGATTCGGTGGCCAACGTCGTCTTGGGCCTGGAGTCGACCCGGGAGATGACCATGGACCAGATGGTCTATCACGCCAAGGCCGTGCGCCGTGCGGTGAAGCAGGCGCTCGTCATCGGCGACATGCCGTATGAGGCCTATCAGAAGGATGTCTCGGCGAGCGTCAAGAACGCGCGTCGGTTTGTCGATGAAGCCGGCTGCGACGCGGTGAAGCTCGAATGGTTCGAGCAGGCCGTGGAGGTCAGCAAAGAGATCGTCGGGGCGGGCATACCGGTCATGGGGCACGTCGGCCTGACCCCGCAGACCGCCGACGAGCGGGGTGGCTTTAAGGTGCAGGGGAAGAATGCCGAGGCCGCGAAGAAGATCCTGGCCTCGGCGCTGGCGCTGGAATCGGCGGGGTGTTTCTGCGTCCTCATGGAGTGCGTGCCGGATCGACTTGCGGCGTTGATCACGGCAAAGATCGGCGTGCCGACCATCGGTATCGGCGCCGGGCCGTCCTGCGACGGCCAGGTCCTGGTGACGCACGACCTTTTGGGGCTTTTTGACCGCCGGACCCCCAGGTTTGTCAAGAAGTACGAAGCGCTGCTGGTCCGTATGGAAGAGGCCTTCGGCCGTTTCAGGCAAGACGTGGGACAGGGTCTCTTCCCCGATAAAGACCACAGCTACGGCATGGGCGAGGAGGAGATCCGAAAGCTTGAACAGAAGTAAGAGACGCCGGTGTTTGAGGCTTCGCCTCGAATATATCCGGCCGATTTCTATTGACACTGCCGCGTTTTTCGAGTAAAAAGAGATGTCCCGATCAATCCGACGCATATCCTCGTGATGACCGACGCGTCCTTAATGGATAAAATCGTCTCCCTCTGTAAAAGGAGGGGGTTTGTCTTTCAGAGCTCCGAGATCTACGGGGGGCTTGGCAGCGTCTGGGATTACGGCCCGCTGGGGGTCGAGCTCAAGCGCAACGTCAAGGACCTCTGGTGGCGGTCTGTCGTCCGGGAGAGGCTGGACATGGTGGGTCTGGATGCCGCCATCCTGATGCATCCTCAGGCCTGGAAGGCCTCAGGTCACGTCGACGGATTCGCCGATCCCCTGGCGGATTGCCGCGCGTGCAAGAAGCGTTTCCGTCTTGACGACCTCCTCGAAACGGATAAAAAGGACGTCAAGAAGTGTCCGGCCTGCAAGGCCGCGATCGACCTCGCGAAGAATCCCGCCCGCCCGTTCAACCTGATGATGAAGACGTCCCTGGGCGCCCTCGAGGACGCGGGCAGCGTGACGTATCTGCGGCCCGAGACGGCCCAGGGGATCTTCGTTAACTTCCTCAATATTCTCGATACGACCCGTAAGAAACTGCCCTTCGGTGTGGCCCAGATCGGCAAGTCGTTCCGCAATGAGATCACCCCGGGCAATTTTACCTTCCGCACGCGCGAATTCGAACAGATGGAGATCGAATATTTTGTCAGGCCCGAGGACGCCGAGACGTCGTACCGTTCGTGGATCAAGGAGCGTTTTGACTGGTACACGCGTTATGGGATCCGCGCAGAGAATCTGCGCGTCCGCGAGCACGCCGCCGGGGAGCTGGCGCACTACGCCAAGGCCTGTTCGGACATCGAATACGACTTTCCGTTCGGCTGGTCCGAGCTGGAGGGGATCGCGAACAGGACGGACTTTGACCTGGTCCAGCACGAAAAGGTATCGGGTAAGGAGATGTTTTATTTCGACCCGGTCGAGAACAGGAAGGTTCGTCCCCACATCATCGAGCCGTCGGGCGGGGTGGACCGCACGGCCCTGGCCTTTCTTGTTGACGCTTACCATGAGGAGATGGTCAAGGACGAGAAGCGCGTGGTCCTGAAGTTTTCGGCGCCCCTGGCGCCCATCAAGGCGGCGGTCCTGCCTCTCCTGAAGAACCGTGCGCCCGTCGTCGAGATGGCGCAGTCCATCGCCACGGACCTGAAGAAGGACCTCAGCGTGGCGTATGACGACACGGCGGCCATCGGTAAGCTTTACCGGCGGCAGGACGAGGTGGGCACGCCCTATTGCGTGACCGTGGACGTGCAGTCGCTCGAGGATCAGAAGGTGACGGTGCGCGACCGGGACACGATGCGGCAGGACCGCGTCGAGGCGTCCTGCCTGAAGCAGTACCTGAGGGACAAAATGGACAAGGGAACGGCCGCCTGACTGGCAGGCCCGCTTAGATTCTTTGGCACAAATCCGTATCATCACGCATAGGGAAAGGAGTTTGGCAGCAATGGCAAAGAAGAACGTATACTTCTTCGGCGGCGGTAAGGCAGACGGCAACGAGAGCATGAAGAACCTGTTGGGCGGTAAAGGCGCCAACCTGGCCGAGATGGCCGGACACCCCAGGCTTAGACTTCCCGTGCCACCTGGTTTTACGATCACGACAGAGGTCTGCACCTTTTATTACAGGAAAGGCAAGAAGTATCCCCCGGGGCTCAAAGAAGAGGTGGCCGGGGCCCTGAAGAGCGTTGAGGCCCTGATGGGCAAGAAGTTCGGCGACCCTGAGAATCCCCTGCTCGTCTCGGTGCGCTCCGGCGCCCGCAAGTCCATGCCCGGCATGATGGAGACGGTCCTGAACGTGGGTCTCACGGCCAGGACCATCCCCGGCATGATCAGGCAGTCCGGCGGCAACGGCCGCTTTGTCTATGACGCGTACCGGCGCCTCATCATGATGTACGCCGACGTCGTCATGGAGAAAGGCAGCGGCATTGAGCCCGCAGAGGGCATGGGGATCCGCAGGCAGCTCGAGCGCATCATGGACACCCTGAAGAAAAAGAAGGGCTACAAGCTCGACGTGGAGATGACGCTCGAGGACCTGAAGGTCCTCTGTGAGGATTTCAAGAAAAAGGTGAAGGAGGTCCTGGGTCGGGAATTCCCGGATGACGCCATGGCGCAGCTGTGGGGCGGCATCGGCGCGGTCTTCAGCTCCTGGAACGGAAAGCGCGCGGTTGTGTACCGCCGTATCGAGAACATTCCCGACGAGTGGGGCACGGCGGTCACCGTCCAGTCCATGGTCTTCGGCAACACGGGCGATGATTCGGCCACCGGCGTCGCCTTCACCCGCAACCCGGGCAACGGCGACAACCACTTCTACGGCGAATATCTGATCAATGCGCAGGGCGAGGACGTCGTCGCCGGTATCCGCACGCCGGCGCCGATCAACAAGGTGTCCCAGAGCGACCACAATAAGGACCTCGAGACCCTTGAAACCGCCATGAGCGGCGTCTATAAGGAACTTTTCAGCATTCAGAACCGTCTGGAGAAACACTACCGCGACATGCAGGATATCGAGTTCACCATCGAGAAGGGCCGTCTCTTCATGCTGCAGTGCCGTGTGGGCAAGCGCAACGGCCCTGCGGCTGTCAAGATGGCCGTGGATATGCTGCGCGAGAGGCTGATCGCGAAAGAAGAGGCGGTGACGCGCGTGACGCCGGAGCAACTGGACGAGCTGTTGCACCCGATCATCGACCCGGCCGAGGAGAAAAAGAACAGGCCCGTCGGAAAAGGCCTTCCGGCCGGTCCGGGCGCGGCCGGCGGCATGGTCGTTTTTACCTCTGCGGACGCGGTGCGCTGGGCCAAGGACGGCAAGAAGGTTATCCTTGTGCGTGAAGAGACAAATCCCGAGGATATCGATGGGATGCGGTCCGCTGTCGCCATCCTGACGGCGCGCGGCGGCATGACGTCGCATGCGGCGCTGGTGGCGCGCGGCTGGGGCAAGTGCTGTATCGTGGGGTGCTCGGCCATCGAGATAAGGCTTGAAGATAAGGAATTCGATATCAGTGGAACGCTCATCAAGGAAGGCGATTGGATCACCCTCAACGGCACCAAGGGCCTTGTCTATACCGGCAAGCTCGCGATGATGGACGCGGCAGCCGAGAACCAGACGTTCAATGATTTTTTGAAGATATGCGATTCGGTGCGCACGCTCAAGATCCGCACGAACGCCGACACGCCGGCCGACGCCCAGAAGGCGCGCGGCTTCGGGGCAGAGGGCATCGGGTTGTTCCGCACCGAGCACATGTTCTACGGTAAGGGCTCCGAGGAACCGCTCTTCCTGCTGCGCAGAATGATCATGTCCTCGAGCGTCGAGGAACGCCGCAAGGCCCTGGACGAGATCTTCCCGTACATGAAGAAAGACATGAAGGGGACCCTCGAGGCGATGGACGGGTATCCGGTGACGATCCGACTGCTCGATCCGCCGCTCCACGAGTTCGTGCCGCACCAGAAGGAGCAGCGCGAACAGCTGGCCCGGAGCCTTAATATCTCCATGGAAGAGCTTGAGAAGCGGGCCAACGCGTTGCAGGAGTCCAATCCCATGATGGGCCACCGCGGTGTGCGCCTGGGCGTGACATACCCTGAGGTGAGCGAGACACAGTTCAGGGCGATCCTCGAGGCGGCCGCCGAGCTCATCAGGGACGCCAAGAAGGTCTTTCCGGAGATCATGATCCCGGTGGTCGGCGCGACGAAAGAACTGGAAGACCAGCTGGCCATCGCCAAGAGGGTGTACGCCGAGGTCCTGAAGAAGTTCGACCTGAAGAAGATCGACCACCTGTTCGGGACCATGATCGAGATCCCGCGTGCGGCGCTGATCGCCGACAAGATCGCCGAGGTCGCATCGTTCTTCTCGTTCGGGACGAATGACCTGACCCAGATGACCTTCGGCTACTCGCGCGACGACATCGGCGGGTTCCTGCAGGATTACCTTGAAAAAGGAATCCTGCCGGACGATCCGTTCCAGTCAATCGACGTTGAAGGCGTGGGCGAACTGATCACGACGGCGATCAACCGGGGGCGCAAGACCCATAAAAACCTCAAGGTCGGCATCTGCGGCGAACACGGCGGCGATCCGCGTTCGATCGCCTTCTGTCACAGGGTCGGGATGAATTATGTAAGCTGTTCGCCGTTCCGCGTGCCGATTGCGCGCCTCGCGGCGGCGCAGGCGGTGCTCGCCGATCGACCCGCGAAGAAGACGGCTAAAAAGAAAAAATGAAACTAAGAGACCTGGTCTTTTAGTGTCAATTTGATATGGAAAATATCAAGGTCTACCTTAAGGAAGTGCGCAAGATACCGCTGTTGACGGCCGAACAGGAGATCGAGCTCAGCAACAAGGCACGCAAGGGCAGCAAGAAGGCGCGGGACAGGATGATCCGCGCCAATCTGCGCCTGGTGATCAACATCGCCAAGAGGTACATGCACCTGGGGATCCCCCTGATGGACCTGATCGAAGAGGGCAACGTGGGCCTGATGAAGGCCGTCGAGCGCTTTAATCCCAAGAAGGGGTTCCGGTTTTCGACGTACGGGGCATGGTGGATCAAGCAGAGCATTACGAGGTCCATCTTCGACCAGTCCCGCACGGTGCGCATCCCTGTGTACGTCAATGAGTTACTTGCCAAATATAAGAAGACCAATGAG
>CAZCSY010000075.1:0-7162 GCA_964501505.1 uncultured Planctomycetia bacterium | reverse complement strand
GTCAAGAGCTTGACCGTGCTCGCCGGCATGAACCCCTTGCGGGCGTTGCGCTCCATCAGGACACGCCGGTTGGTGTAATCGACGGCATACACCCCTTCGGCCGTCACGCCGGAAGACGTCTTTTTTGAAGAGGTCTTGCCGGCGTGCACCGTGACCGGGGCGCCGAGCAGCACGCAACACAACAGCAGGATCTCAACGCGTCTTTTTATGAGCGTATAGATAAAAGGCACAACTTTTGCAGATGACCTTCTTGATGCTGATCGGCCGGGCCGCATCCGCCGGCATGCGACAACAGGGCAGATTCACCAGCCAGCACGGCGTCGAACCGACGTCCCGGATCAGACACGTCTCCTGCCTTTGCGGATCGCAACGGAAAAACTCCCAGCAGTGAAGCGTCCTTTTGGGGATTGCGTCTTTGCGCGCTCTTTTTCGTTTATCCATCCAGAGACCTTAAAGGGTACTGACTGTCCCGTGGTCGTCGAACAACTCGGCGCGGGTCCCGGGGTAATGACCCAACAGATCACGGCAGCGCGCCGGATCAAGAAGCAGACACGATGTCGCCAGCGCATCCGCGGTCGCGGCGCTGGACGCGACGATAGTCGCCGCCACCGTGCCCTCTTCAGCCGGGTAACCGGTCTTCGGGTCGATGATGTGCGTGTAGCGTTTGCCGTCAATCTCAAAAAACTGTTCATAATCGCCCGATGTCGCCGCGGCCTGGTCCCGAAGGTCCATTTTTCCGAAGAGGCGGCCCTTTTGTCGCGGGTCCCGGATCGCCACCCGCCATGGTTTTCCGTTATTGTCCCCCAGGCAATAGAGATTCCCGCCGGCGTTCACGAGGACGGACGTGATCCGGGCTTCTTTGAGGCGGGCAACGGCGCGGTCGATCGCATACCCCTTGGCCAGCGCGCCCAGATCCAGCTGCACGCCCTCTTTCAACAGCTTCACGCGGCGTGTCGCCTCGTCCACATAGACATAGTCCATGCCCACGCGGCCCCGGGCCTGCTCGATGTCTTGCGGGGCGGGCAGGGCCCGTTCTTTGATCGCCTGCTTCCAAAGCAGGGACAACGGCGCCACGGAGACGTCAAAGGCGCCGGATGTGGCCTGATAGAACTCGCGCGAGATCTCAAGGACGCGAAAGAGGTCTTCGGAGACGACGAGATCTCCTTTACGGTTCAACTGGGCCAGCTCGCTGCGCTCGTCAAAAAGATTGAAGACGTTGTCCAGGCGCCGGAACTCATCGAAGACGATCGCAAAGGCCCGCGCGTCGTACGCCGTGACCTGGATGAACGTCCCCATGAAAAACGCCGAATCCTGCTTGGGCGGCTTGCTGCATCCCCCGCACAGCAACAAGACACACATGTTCACCAGCAAAAATCTCTTCATTTTTTTATGGCCTTCAGCAATTTCTTGAGCGGCAGCGTGTTCAAGAGATCCCCCTTCTCCAGCCACGCCCGGCGGGCCAGCCCCAGGCCGAACCGCATGTAGCCCAGGTGGGCCGCGTCGTGCGCGTCCGTGGCGATCGCCAGGCGTACCCCCGCCTCCTTCGCTGCCCGCGCGGGGATGTCGCCAAGGTCCATGCGCATCGGGTGGCCGTTGATCTCCAGGGCCGTGTTCGTTGCGGCCGCGGCCTTGAAGATCTCGTCAAAATCCAGTTCATACGAAGGCCGCGCGGGCCACAGGCGACCCGTGGGGTGCGCGATGATGTGGACGTTCGGATTCTGACAGGCACGCACGATGCGCCGCGTCAACTGCGCCCTGGACTGTTTGAAGCCACTGTGCACCGCCGCCACCACGACGTCAAAGGTCTGTAAGACGTCGGCGGGGTAATCGAGGCGGCCGTCCGCATCGATCTCCGCCTCGGTGGCAAAGAGCAGGCGAAACCCCTTGATCTTGCAGTTTAACTTATCCAGGTGCGCCCTCTTCTTTTTCAGGCGCCGCCTGTCCAGTCCCCGCGCCACCTTAAGGCTGACGGAGTGGTCCGTCAGGCACAGGTACTCATAACCCAGGCGGCGCGCGGCGGCCCCCATCTCTTCGGGGGTATTACGGCCGTCCGAATAATTGGTGTGCGCATGGAAATCACCGCGGATGTCTTTCGTCGTGACCAAGCGTGGCAACCGATGTCTGCGGGCGGCCTCGATCTCTCCTCTATCTTCCCTCAGCTCGGAAGGAATAAAATCCATGCCTAACCTGGCGTAGATCTGTGCCTCGGTCCGGGACGCCAGGCACCTTTCCCTTTTATCGAAGACGCCGTACTCGCTGATCCGAAGTTTTTTTCTGATGGCCAGCTGGCGCAGTTTGATGTTGTGTTCCTTGGAGCCCGTGAAGTAGAGGAGCGCAGCGCCGTAGGCGCGGGGCGCGAGCACCCGCAGGTCCACCTGGACATCTTGGTCCGTCAGCACAGCCGCCTTTGTCTCGCCATGCGCCAATACCCGCTTGACAAAAGGAAGCGCAACAAAGGCCTCCATGACCTCGGCAGGCCTCGAAGACGCCGCGAGGATATCGATATCGCGGACCGTTTCCCGGCCGCGGCGCAGACTCCCTGCCGGTTCAATGTCTTTAACGGATCGCAGGAGCTTGAGTCCTCCGACGACGACATCGGCCACTTGTTGGGCCGACAGGATGTCCATGCGCTCCCGGCCCTTTTCAACGAGTTCAATCCCTTTGAGGATATTCTCAACGGTCTTCTGCTGGACACCGGCGAGACCGGTCAACCGCCCCTGGCGCGCGGCCCGCTGCAACGCGGTAATGCTGCGGATATCCAATTCGTCGTAAAACAGCTTTGCGGTCTTGGGACCGATACCCGGGACCGCCAGCATGTCCAGGACGCCCCGGGGGATGGCCTTTTTGAGGTCTTCGTAGTGCCGGCACCTCCCGGTAGCGATGATCTCGTTGATCTTCGCGGCCAGGTCCTTGCCGATGCCGTCGAGCTCTTCGAGGCGGCCCTCTGCGGCATACGAGGCGATGTCTTCCTGCATCGCGGCGATGCGGTCCGCCGCCCGCGCATAGGCCCTGATCCGAAAAGGATTATCACCCCGGAGCTCAAGGAGCTCGGCGATAGAACGCAAGATGTCGGCCACCTGGGCGTTGATCATCCCTCTCCTTTCGGCGCTTCGCCTCTTCGACACGCCGCTGCCGGTTCAAGACGAAGCCTTTAATATCCTGTGAAGCTCTCCGTTACGATCCGATCCGCCGGTAGCGATAACTTTTTCTCCAGCAGGGAATGCATGGCGTCCACCATGCCCGGCGGGCCGCAGAGATAAAAGATACGCTGAGCAAAATCCGGGATCTCGCGTACGACCATCTGCTCATCGATCAGGCCGACGCGGCAGCCCTCGACGCCCTGGGTGGACGCCGTGAGGGTATAGATAACCTTGAGTCTCTTGTTGACGCGGGTCATCTCGGCGACGTCGTGGCGAAAGATCAGATGCTCCGGCGTGCGGCCTGAATAAAGCACCGCCAGTTCCGTATCGAGCCGGCGGTCCGTGGCGTTCTTACAGATGCTGCGCACGGGCGTGATGCCGATCCCGCCGATCAAAAATCCTGCCTTCGGATGCTCCCCCTCAAAGGTGAACGTCCCCATCGGGTAGCGTACCTTACAGACATCGCCCACCTTGAGCTGTTTCAAGACCTGAGAGTAGACGCTCTCTGTCAGCTTCTTGGTGAATTGAATGAAACCGGCCTCTGTCGGCGAGCTGGAGATGGAAAAGGCCTTCGACGCCTCTTTACCGTCGGTATCAAGCGAAAGGATCAGGTACTGCCCCGGCTTGTAGGGAATCTCCCTTTCCAGCCCAAAACGGAATGTCCGCACGTCACGGCCATACGGGATGATCTCTTTTATCCTCAAAAGACAGGTTTCCACCGGAGTTCCTTATAGGAGTTTCATCAGACGCCGGATCAGGAGGCGCTTGTCGCGCGGGGACCTGTGCATATAACAGCCGGCCGTGTCGGCGTGACCGCCGCCGCCGAAGGCCTCGGCGACGCGGCCGACGTTGATGCGGCCTTTCGAGCGCAGGCTGATCCGCCAACGGTTCCCGTCCATGTCCCGCATCAGCATGACGACCTTGACATCTTTCAATGTCCGGATCTGATCGGCGATCGGGTCGACGTCGTCCGGATAACCGCCAAGGCGCTTCATGTCCGCATCCGTGATATAGGAGACGGCCAGCGCCCCGCGCTTGTAAAATGTGATGCGTGAAAAACACAGGCCCAACAGCCGGGCCTCGGCCTGTGTCCGACTCCAGTAGCTCTGCTCCACCAGTTTGTCATAATCGATGTTGCGGCCGAGCAGGTCCGCCGAGATCGCGAAGGTCTTCCTGGTGACGGACGCCAGACGAAACGACCCGGTTTCGACGATGATGGAGACGAGGATCGCCTCGGCCATCCGGCGGTCGATAGCCACGCCCAGGTGCCGCATCAGGTCATAGATGATCTCCCCTACCGCTGCCGCCTCTTCTACGATCAACTTTACGTCGGTAAAGGAACGCCGGAACAGGTGGTGGTCGATGACAACCGTCGTCCCGGCCGTGCGAAAGACGGCTTCATACATAACGCCGAGCTGCGCGTGCGACGCGCAGTCGATCGCTACGGCCACGTCAAACGACCCGCGGCGCGGGGCCATGGTCCGTATCTGACGGTAGAGCGGCAGGAAGCGGTACCGGTGCGGCAGTTCGCCCGGCGAAAAGAGCGTAACCGACTTACCCAGCCGGCGGCACGCCAGAGCCAGCGCCACCATAGACCCCAGCGCGTCGCCGTCCGGAAACATGTGCACGCACAGCGCGATCCGCTTCGCCTTCTTCAAAATCCCCGCTGTTCTCTTATAGGAGTATGTCGTTACCACTCTACCCCACTGTCTCGATCGTCCCGGAACTGTTTCCCGAAGAGCCTGGAAACAGGTTCCAGGCCGTTCGGGAAGATGGAAACCCCTGACAAGCCGCTGCCCCTGCCAAGACTTTGCCGGGGCAAGTCCGCGGTATTCTGCGAAGGCGGGATAACAGGAAGCCGCCGACAGGAGTCGGCGAAGATTCACTCTCCCATGACCTTGATGATGACGCGCTTGCGGCGCCTGCCGTCGAATTCGGCGTAATAGACCTGCTGCCAGGGACCCAGGTCCAGCGCGCCCCTGGTAACCGGCACGATAACCTCGTGATGGATGAGGAGACTCTTCAGGTGTGCGTCGGCGTTCGTCTCGCCCGTCCGGTGGTGCTGATAATCTTTTCTGAAAGGGGCCAGCTTCTCCGCCCACTCGTCGATATCACGGATGATGCCCTCCTCTTCGTCGTTGACATAGACGCCGGCGGTGATGTGCATGGCCGAAACGAGGACCATGCCCTCCTTGATGCCGCTCTTGGCCACCCGTTCTTCGACCTGGGGCGTGATATTGATGTAGGCCCGCAGGGTCTTCGTGTTAAACCAGAGGTAATCCGTGAGGCTCTTCATGGCAATCGGGCCGTCCTCCTATAGCCGCAGCGCCAGGAGCCTCGCCACGACCCCTCGCGGATGCGGCGAAACGGCACGCACGTGAACGTGTTCCCGTTGACGGTCCTCTGGAGACCTAAGCGATGGGCATAATCGGAGCAGCGATATCGGCCGTCGGCATCGCGGAACAGCTTCGCGCAGGGGTCGTTCTCGTAGACCCCGCAACACCCCCCGCACCCGACGCACCTCGCCTCGTGATCGGCTTCGGTCCTCCTGAGATACTCTTGATATCGGAGTGTGTCATCCATGTGCGCCTCGGCGCGCCGCCGCCCGGATGTCCTATTTCCGGCCGAGCGTGAAGGGCAACGGCCAATAGACACATTTGACACGGCTGTTTTCCGTGATCTTGACGTCGGCCTCGCGGTCCAAAGTCACGATACCATGCCAGAGGCCCTTTTTCAGGATCACGGCCCTGTCCAGAAGAAAACAGCGGATGGCGCGGGGATCCTTGCGCCGCGCCACGAAAAGCAGGCTGCGGCCGCGGACCGGCTCAAAACTCTCGAAACTCTCCGGGTGCCGCTCCAACCTGCGAATCCACGTATCGCGCACAACCAGGTACGCGATACGCCAACCGGCCCTGGGTTGGCGCAGGACGATACAAAAGAGATTACGTCCTGCGTCTTCCCGAGAACGATGAGGGTAGCCGATGACGCGGCCGAAGGCGCAAAACCCCCTTAGCGTGATCCGCTGCACCCGCAGCGATCTTTTTGACATAACCCATTTATGATACAAGAAATGCGTGGCGCTGACAAGACAAATAGAGCAAGGCCGGCCCTCGTCAGCCGGGGAGATTAAGGTAAGCTTCCCAGGCACGGAAGAGCTCGCGGGTCGCAAGGACGTCGCCCAGACAGTAACGGGCTATATCAAGGTAACGCCCCTCCTTGAAGAGATCTTTGATGTCACCGCCCTCCACATCCTCCTTGGGGCTCTTGATGCCGAAGGCCCGGCACCACATATGGAGGCTGAAGCGCCGGCGCGTGGCGCCCAGATACGTCAATTTCTCCATCAGGTCGATGTGCGCCTGAGAGCGGTAACGGTCAGGCATTAGGTTTCTGGTAGGCTTGACCCTGTTGATGGCAGAACGGATCAATAAGAAGGGACAATCGAATCCCCGGCCGTTGAACGTGATGAACTGGTCGTACTTCGCCATGCGCGCCCAGAAGAGCTCGAGGAGCTGTTTTTCGTCTCCGGCCGCAACATACTCCACCTGGCCCTGCGTATTCTTTGCAGGCGGCTGGTCCGGGACCAGGTAATACACGAAGGCCTTGTCGGACTCCTCCTCTAGCATCGCCGCGGTCACCACCCGGGCCGTCACCGGATAAAAAGCCAGGGAATCCCGTTCTTTCTGTTCGTCTTCTTCGGTCTTGGCGCCGCGCAGCAGATGCGCCTGTGTCGTCGCGTCAAGCTCGTCGAACTCCAGCCCCACGGTCTCGATATCAAAGATAATCTTCGCCATCGTCTCCCTCGAAGTAGTCCTGCAGGCGCCGGAACAAATCCTGGCGGCCCGTGCGGCCGACGGCGCATTCATCCGCGCCGGCATCCGTGTCGTCAAACCAGGCCGTCTCCGTCACGAGTTTCTCCATCACCCGCGGCTCGCTCACGAAGCGCGACAGGCGGTTGAAGACCGATAACCCGCCGTTGCGGCCCTCGTTGTGCATCGACAGGTGCAGGTGGCGCTTGGCGCGCG
>CAZCSY010000074.1:0-7374 GCA_964501505.1 uncultured Planctomycetia bacterium | reverse complement strand
AGATTGACGGAGTCGGCGATGATGCTCGTCGGTGTTTCATTGACCGTGTTGTAGTTGCCCTGGACATAGGCCGGCGCATCGGTCACGATCGTCAGGCCGCCGGAGCCGGCGGGGCTGACGATCTCCGACCCGTTGATGACCCTGATGCCCGGCTCTAGCGGTCCCGAGGCGTCCGTGCGCGTCGCATACAGCAGGCCGTTGCTCGGCAGGTTATTGGCGCAGGTGCTCCCGCCGCAGCTGCCGGAGAGGCCTGCCAACTTGGCCATGTCGATCGTCGTCATGGTGATGTATTTGCCTTCGCGGTTGTTATAGAAGTCGGTCGTGGTGGTGGTGACGGTGTCCGTGGGGTAGTCGGTCCCCTCCGTGAGCAGGGTACCGTTTTTGACGATGCCTTCATTGGTGATGACGACATTGGCCTGGTTGGCATAATAGCCGCTGGGGGCGGTCGTGCCGACCGAGGGTGCGGTCAGGGCGTTGATGCCGTGGACCGCGCTTTTGACGGTGCCGTTCCAGCGTGTTATCGCATCCGCGGCCCAGGTCGCGTCATTGGAGTCCAGGCCGGCCATGGCCGCGTAAACGGGGGGGCCGGCCTGGGTGACGCGGATGTTCACAACGCCCCCCATGGGGTCGCTGGGATCGTCTTTGCGTTGGTTGTAGATGTTGCCCGCCGAATGGAATTGGGTCGAGTCGATCGTCAGGTTGGCCCTGCTGTGGACGTAGATGTCGTTGTTGCAGTGGATGCGGCCGGTCAGGGTCATGTTGCCGCCGGGCAGGATCTCGAGGTCGTCCTGGTAGAAGATCATATGCTGGAAGGTGGGGATGAGACGCCGGGAGAAGACCTGGTGGACCGTGACCCGGATGGAGCTGTTTTCGGGGTGCGTGGCGGTCGAGACGGCCTCGTAGAGGCGCATGTAGATGTTGCGCCCCAGGGAGTCCGTGATGACGGTGTCGGAGGATTGCAGGGAGGTGATGTCCGTTGTGACGCTGGCGCCGGAAAAGGTCGCGTAGACGGCGGTGCTGCTATAGGTGGAGACGCCGGTGCTCAGTGAAAAGTTGGCCATGTCGCTCGTGAAGTCATGGAGGGCTTTCTCCGTTGCGCCTTCGGCCAGGTACAGGGTCTCGGTGGTGAGCCGTTCGCGCTCGGCGATGTTCTTGTCGGAGATGGCCTTAGCCAGGAGGCTGCCCGTGGTGGTGACCAGGACGAAGATCGCCATGTAGGCTAGGATGAGGGTCTGGCCTTTTGTGCTTCGGATGCGCGGGAACATGTTAATTCCTCAGTTTGACCATGCTCGTGAAGTTCATGGACATGAGCCGTTGTCGTTTCGTCATTGCCTGAAGCGCGAACGTGATCTTGAGTTCGTTGCCGTAGAGCGTCGGATCGATACTCTGGTCGACGAAGCGCGCGTCCGAGACGCCTATGGCCAGGGTCTCATTGGTGCTGTTGTCCATGCGGCGCAGCACGGATTCTGCGGGAACGTACAGGTATTGGATGGGGTTGCTGGTTTCCCATTGGACCGCGCCGGTCGCATTGGTGATGGAGCTGTTGAAGTACTTTGGCAGATAGAAGGTGACCTGTGTGTTATTGGGGGCCGCGGGGATAACGAGGTTGGGCGAAGGGGTCTGGGTCGAGGTGCGCGTCGTCTGGCGCAGCTCCCGGACCATGTGCGCGGACGCCCGGCGGCCGCGCGCCTGCAGGTCCGCCTGCGTGCTCTTGATGTTCCAGGATTCCTGGCTGGCGGCGTACATCCCGTAGATCATGCCGAGGATCAGCATCGTGATGGCGACCGCGACCATCATCTCGAGGAGAGTGAAGCCGCCCGGAACGCGCCTGGGAGTCATCATAGGTATCACCTCGTTCGAAAGGTCGCCATCGAAGCCGTGCGCACGCGGCCCCGCTTGTCCTGCCATGCGAGGGCGACGTTTATCTCTAGGGGGTCCGCCGTCGCGTTCGCGTAGGCTACCGTGATGTTCTCCTGGGGGAGCACGTATGTTCCGACGATGCCCGTGTAAGGCAAAGAGACGGGGCCGTTTACGACGCCGTTAGGGAACCGGGTGGTCAGATAGTCAAAGGGGGTGGCGCGGATGCGCTCAAGCATGCTCCTGAGGTCTGTCGTGGTTTGGCTCTGGTCGCGGGCCAGGTCGATCGTCTCCATGATGGTGATCAGGCCCTGGATGAGGCCGCCCAGCGCCAGGGCAAGGATAAGGGTTGCCGCGAGGACCTCGACAAGCGTCGTGCCACGGTCATGGCAAAGGCGCAACTTGACACCTCCACGTTTTTCAACATTAACTAATTACCTATTAAATCCCTACTTTAATTATACCATGCTTCAAGAGGAATATCGTGTTCTTTGTTCTTGTTGTTCTCGTTCCCTGGAAAGCGCTTCCTCTGGAGGAAAACGCCCTGTCTTTGCCGGCCCCAGAGACGGGGCGCGTTACGAATATTTCTCTTGACAAACCCCCGCCCATCGAGTAATATTTTAAACCAGTAGTAAATAAGGAAGGGTGTGCAACGGTGATTCTGCTTGTTTTTGTCCTGCCGTTATTTACTGCCAGTAGTAAATCTTAGAAGGAAGGAGGTAGTAAGTAATGGCAAGAGGTAAAGTTAAGTGGTTCAGTAACCAGAAAGGTTACGGTTTCATTACCCCTGAGTCCGGCAAAGACGTGTTTGTGCACTTCAGCGCCATCCAGGGCGAAGGCTACAAGTCCTTAGAAGAAGGCCAGGAAGTCGAGTTCGAGATCGAACAGGGCCCTAAGGGTGAGCAGGCCGTTAATGTGACAAGGGTCTAAGTTTTTTCCAGACCTCACGAACCGAAAGCGAAAAGCCCGGCAGTTTCTTGTCGGGCTTTTTTGTTCCTCCTGCACGGCGTAACCGCCGCAGCGTAACCGCGGGAACTTTCGTTCCCGCGGGATATTTATCCCCCGCAATTTTCATCCCGGGGGGATATTTAATTTGCGGACCTGCCGAAATCCGTCTATAATCGTTGCCAAGACCACATTCCGGCAGTACCCCCTTTTTCGTCATGTCCCACAACGAGTCCTCCCTTAACCGTTTCCCACACGTCTGCATCGTGGAGGCGTCCGCCGGCACCGGCAAGACCTATGCCCTGGCCCGCCGTTACATCCAGCTCCTGATGGGGACCGGGGGGATGGCGGCCGCGGCGCCTTTCAAGAGCATGTTGGCCATCACCTTTAGCAACAAGGCGGCCCTGGAGATGAAGGAGCGTATCCTGGATTTCCTGAAGCGGATCGCGCTCGACGGTTTCCGGGATCCCGCTGAAGAGAAAGAGCTCTTCGAGGCGCTCGGCGTCCAGCCCGAGGAGGCCCGGACGCTCGCCGGTCGCTCCATGGACGAACTCGTGCGCAACTACAACTTTTTCCAGGTGCAGACGATCGACAGCTTTATGAACGCCATCCTCTCCGGGTGCGCCTTCCATCTGGGTCTGTCTTCGAGCTTTAAGATCCGCCGCAACTGGAAGGATTTTTTTGTCTTTTCCCTGGACAGCCTCATCGACCGGGCCGGCCGGGACAAGAAGGTACGGCGTCTCTTCGAAGAGGCGTTGCGCCAGTATCTGTATCTGGAGGGCCGGTCGGGCTGGTTCCCGAAAAAAGATGTGCTCGGGGTGGCGCAGGAGCTCTTCTTGGCGATGAACCGCATGGGCCGCGCGTATCGCCGCGTCACGATCGTGCCCAGGGACCTGTCGGTAAAAAAGAAAGGGGTCCTGCGGGATATGAGGCGGTTGCGCCGTTTGCTTCCCGAGACAACGCATAAAGGTTTCCTGAAGAGCCTGGAGGGTTTTCTCACCGGTGCCGACGGCTCTTTTGACTTTGACGACGTCTCGGATTTCTGGAAGAGGCAAGAGATCCCCCTCTCTAAAAAGGCCCGGCCCCCGGCCGAGGCGCTGCGTCTGTGGGAGGCGGTGCGCAAGGGCCTTGAAGAGGCCGCCGTGTTGGAGTCGATCCTTGTCTTCAAGCCCTACGTGGAGATATTCGGCGCGCTTTTAAAAGAGTTGCGGCAGGAGGTCGCGAAGGAAGACGTCCTGTTCCTGGACGAACTGAACTTCCGGGCGCACGAGTTGGTGGGGCAGGGGGCCGTCTCCCTGCCCGAACTTTACTACCGTCTGGCCGTGCGCCTCAGGCATTTTCTGGTGGATGAGTTTCAGGACACGAGCCCCCTGCAATGGGCGAACCTCGACGCGATGGTCGAGGAGGCCCTTTCGACGGGTGGGTCGCTTTTTTACGTGGGCGACAAGAAGCAGGCGATCTACCGCTTCCGCGGCGGGGACGTGCGTCTCTTTGACGCCCTGCGGGACCGTTTCGCCTCCTTTCCCGTGGTCACGCTCACTCTGGACAGGAACCGCCGCAGCCGCTGCGAGCTCGTGCACTTCTGCAACAACGTCTTTTCACGGGAAAACCTGGAGCGTTTCTTGTCGCAGGCGATCCTGGGCCGCGGCAAGGACGTCGGAAGCCGCGAGCGCCAGGGTCTCCTCGATGTCTTCAAAGGGGCCCGACAGGAGGTGCTCAAAGAGGGCTCGGGGGGTTTCGTGTCCGTCGAGGTGATTGCGGCAGACGATCGTGAAGACAGGGAGGCTTTGATCCGGGAGAGACTCTTTGGCGTCTTAGAGGAAATCTCGCGGCAAGGGGGCTACGCGTGGGACGATGTCGCGGTCCTGGTCCGGAAAAACGAGGAGGTGGAGCTTGTCTCCGAGTGGCTGCTGGGCCGGCACATCCCCGTGGCATCGGAGAAGACGCTCAATATCCGCAATCACCCCCGCATCAAAGAGATCATTTCCTTATTGCGTTTTCTCAATAAGCCGGTCGACAATCTGGCATTCGTTTCGTTTATCCTCGGTGACATCTTCTGCCGGGCGAGCGGCCTTTCGCGCGAGGAGCTTTCGGCCTTCGTCTTTGCGCGGCCCGGCCGGGACCGTAAGGCCGGCGAACCGTACGTGTACGTATCGTTCCGCGCCCGATATGGTTCTCTGTGGGAGACGTACTTTGACGCCTTGTTCAAGAGCGTCGGCTTTGTGCCGCTGTATGAGCTGGTGGTCCGGATCTACGCGCACTTCCGGTGCCTGGAGTCTTTTGGGTCCGAACAAGGTTTTTTCATGCGCCTGCTCGAACTGATCAAGGAGCGCGAGGAGGAGAACGCGACGCTGACGGACTTCCTCGAATTCTTCGATGCCGTGGCCGGAGAAGAACTCTACCTGAAAGGACTGAGCGCGGCGGCCGTCTCGGTGATGACGATCCATAAGTGCAAGGGGCTGGGGTTTCCGGTCGTGATCCTGCCGTTTCTGGGCATGTTGTCCCGTGTTGATGCCATGGTCGTCCAGGAGACACAGGAGGGTCTTCTTCTGCGTCGCGTCGCTGGAAAGTACGCCGGTTTTTCGCCGGACCTGGACGCGGTCGCGGCCGATGAGCGCTTCCGGTCTTTCGTCGATGAGATGAACAGCGTCTACGTGGGCCTGACGCGGGCCCGCGACGCGATGTGGATCTTCCTGCCGCACGGCGCCAAGCGGGCCGCCAACCCCCTGGTGTCGTTGTTCCCCGGGGAGACGAGGACCTTTGGGCAGATGCCGGAAAAGGGGTCCGGCCGGCCGGTGGAGATGTCCCCGCTTCCCGTCGTGTCGATCGGTCTGCCCTGTTACGGGGATTGGGTGCCCTCGCTGCGCGAGGAGTTCATGGACAAGGGCCTCTTGAAGAGGCGCGCGCAGATCCGTCGGGGAGAGGTCCTGCACGCGCTCCTCTCCTGGGTCGGGGATGCAGGGGACCAGGATGCCACCGCCCTCTGGGAAGGGGTCCGGGACCGCGCCCGGCATCAATTTCCTTTTGTTCCCGATTGGACTGATTGCGAAAAGACCTTCAGGAAGGTCCTGACGGTTGCGCGCCTGAAGCCGTTCTTCAGGCCTGGCCGGGGCGAGGTCCTGTGTGAACAGGAGATCACCTTCGGCAACGGCGCTATCGGCCGCATGGACAGGATGATCGTCAAGGAGAAAGAGGTCTGGGTGGCGGATTATAAGAGCAGCCGGCAGGAGGCCCAGGAGGGGCGCCAGCAGGTCCGGCGCTATGCGCAGGCGCTGGGCCGTGTCTTTTCCGGCAGGCGCATCCGCGGATTTCTTATCTATCTTGATTCGGCTCAGGCCGAGGAAGTGGCAGCGGCCCAGGGCGAGGAAGTTGCAACGGCCCCGCGCGAAGGAGTCTCATCCCGTCTCGCCGAGGGTCCCGGGTTGGACGGAGCGTGAATACAAAAAGAAGGGGTTTCGGCGGGATGTCACGGGACGGGCAAGCCGGCAGGGCCGCCCTGTCAGGCGGGATAAGCATGGCGAGTATGCAGAGATCATCGAGAAGAATTCCGGCCTATCGTGCGGGTCGGGATGTTGAGGGGCGCCGCGGGTTTGCCCGGAGGGTTCTATGAACCGCGTGCACGTCTATGGCATGTCGGAGCCCTTTATCGACCGTTTGGCCGATTTTATCGTCGCCGAGAACGCTGGGCGGGGCCGTGACCTGCGGCGGCTCGGCGTGGTCTTTGGCGGCCGCAGGCCGCACCTCTTCCTGCAGCGCGCGCTCGCCCGGCGCCTGAAGAGCGATTTCCTCTCGCCGCGCTTTTTTTCGATCGACGAGTTCGTGGCGACGGCCCTGGGGCAGGCCGAGACCTTCGGGTCCATGACGGACCTGGACGCCTCGTATCTCATCTATGAGTTGGCGCGAAAAAAGGCGCCGCGGGTCCTGCGCGGCCGCTCGCGTTTTTGCGACTTCTTCCCGTGGGCCGGAGAGATCCTGCGTTTCATCGAGCAGCTGGACCTCCAGGCGATCCCGTTGACGCCGCTGGCCGGCATCCAGGAGCAGGCGGACATCGGCTACGACGTGCCCGAGAGCATCAACGAGCTCCTCAAGCATATCGTCGGTCTGCGCGAGGCCTTTCACAAGGCGCTCCTGGAGAGACGCCAATACGTCCGCGGTTTCATGTATTACCGGCTGGCGTCACTCGTGGATAAGATCGCGTTCGACGCCTTCGATGCCATCTACCTGTGTCACTTCTTTTACCTCCACAAGACGGAGGAGGCGATCTTCCGGAGACTCCATCAGAGCGGTAAGGCGTACCTGTTTTTCCAGGGTAGCAGCCGTGACTGGTCGGTGTTGGAGAGCCTGAGCAAGCGTCTGGGCGTGACGATCGATGCGCCGCCGCAGCCCGTGCCCGCGCCCGCCCTGCAGGTCCATGCCGGCTTTGACCTGCATGCGCAGGTAGGGCAGGTCATAGGTCTTTCCGTTAAACGTCACCAGGAGCTTCTTCCGCACAAGCTCTTCGGCGAAGAGCGAGATCACGGCGGGCTCCTCCGAGTAGTCCCTGGCGAAGTATTGTTGGAGCACAAAATCGCC
>CAZCSY010000073.1:0-7471 GCA_964501505.1 uncultured Planctomycetia bacterium | reverse complement strand
CGGGCACTGCCCGACGCGCGCGACGGGCTCAAGCCCGTGCACCGGCGCATCCTCTACGCGATGCACGAGCTCAGCCTCGATCACGCCAAGCCCTTCAAGAAGTCGGCGCGCATCGTCGGCGAGGTGCTCGGCAAGTATCATCCGCATGGCGACGCGGCGGTGTACGACACGCTCGTGCGCCTGGTGCAGGATTTCTCGCTGCGCTACCCCCTTGTCGACGGCCAGGGGAACTTCGGCTCGGTCGACGGCGACGCGCCGGCGGCCATGCGCTACACCGAGGCGCGGCTGGCCGCCATCGCCGACGCGATGCTCGGAGATATCGAGAAGAGAACGGTGGACTTTGCGCCGAACTTTGACGCGTCGCTCGAGGAACCGGTCCTGCTGCCCTCGCGCCTGCCGAACATGCTCGTCAACGGATCAAGCGGCATCGCGGTCGGCATGGCCACGAACATCCCGCCGCACAACCTCACCGAGGTCATCGACGGCATCACGTATCTCATCGACCACCCCGAGGTCGAGGTCAAGGAATTGATGAAGTTCGTCAGGGGGCCGGATTTCCCGACGGGCGGCATCATCTGCGGCCGCGAAGGGATCAAGGAGGCCTACCAGACGGGCAAGGGCAAGCTGACCGTGCGCGCCAAGGCGTCCATCGAGCGCGTCAAGAGCGGCAAAGACAACATCATCATCACGGAAATCCCCTACCAGGTGAACAAGGCGTCGCTCATCGAGGCGATCGCGGGGCTCGTGCAGGACAAGAAGGTCGAAGGGATCGGCGACATCCGCGACGAGTCCGACAAGGACGGGATGCGCGTCCTGATCGAGCTCAAGCGCGACGCCGAGCCGCAGATCATCCTGAACTGGCTCTACAAGCACACCCAGATGGAGACGACCTTCGGGATCATCTCCCTGGCCCTCGTCGACGGCCGGCCGCGCGTCTTGAACCTCAAGCAGATGATGCGTTGCTACGTCGACCACCGCAAGACGATCATCAAACGCCGCACGCAGTTCGAGCTCGACCAGGCGCTTCGGCGCGCGCATATTTTGGAGGGCCTCAAGATCGCGCTCAAGCACATCGAACGCATCATCAAGACGATCCGCGCCTCCAAGAGCACGCCCGAGGCCAAAAAGACGCTGATGAAGAAATTTGACCTCTCCGACATCCAGGCGCAGGCGATCCTCGAGATGCAGTTGCAGCGGTTGACGGCCCTGGAGCGCGACAAGGTCGAAAAGGAATATCTGGAGCTCTTGAAGCAGATCGAACGCTTCCGTGCGATCCTGGCCTCGGAGAAGATCGTCGAAGAACTCATCAAGGACGAGATGGGCGCGCTCAAGAAGAAGTACGGCGACGAACGCCGCACGGAGATCATCGGCGAGGTGGAGGATATCGAGCTCGAAGACCTGATCGCCGAGGAAGACATGGTCATCACGATTTCGCACGCAGGCTACATCAAGCGCCTGGCGATCAGTTCTTATCGGAAACAGAAGCGCGGCGGCAAGGGGATCACCGCCATGGAGACGCGCGAGGAGGATTTTGTCGAGCACCTCTTCATCGCGTCGACAAAAGATTATCTCTTGGTCTTTACGGACCAGGGCCGCGTGTACTGGATCAAGGTCTACGAGATCCCCCAGGCGAGCCGTCAGTCCCGGGGCAAGGCCATCGTGAACCTGTTGCAGTTGGGCGCCAAGGAAAAGGTGGCGGCGGTCCTGCCGGTGAAGGAATTCTCCGACGACAAGTCCATCATCATGTGCACGCGCGGCGGCAGCATCAAGAAGACGGTGCTGCCGGCCTTTGCCAACCCGCGCCGGGGGGGCATCGTGGCCATGGGCCTCGATAAGGACGACGCCGTGATGTCCGCCAAGATCTCGGATGCCAATCAGGATGTTCTCCTGGCCACGCGCCACGGCAAGGCGATCCGTTTCCCCGAGAAGATCATCCGCGGCATGGGCCGCCAGGCCAAGGGCGTGCGCGGGGTGTCGCTCGCGAAGAAGGACGAGGTCGTCGGGATGGAGATCGTGTCGGCCGAGCTGGCCAAGACCGGCGCCACGATCCTGACCGTGACCGCGCAGGGCTTTGCCAAGCGCACGGAGCTGGGCGCCTACCGCGTCCAGTCGCGCGGCGGCAAGGGCATCATCAACGTCAAGGTGACGGACAAAAACGGCGACGCCATCGGCCTCAACTGCGTCATGCCCGACGACGAACTCATGGCCATCACGCAGAACGGCATGATGGTCCGCTGTTCGGTCAAGCAGATCCGCGAGACGGGCCGCAACGCCCAGGGCGTGCGCCTGATGTCTCTCGAGAAGTCCGACCACGTCACCTCGGTCGCCAAGCTCGTCGCCAAAGAGGAAGCGTGAAACAAAAGGCCACGGCACCTTTGTCTCGCCAAAGAAGAGGAGCGAGGGTTTGGCAGTCGGCCCCGGCGCCCGAGGGGGTTGCCCAGGGGGCCCCGTTTCGGGCGACAAAGGGCGGCACATTTCTAGCATTTTATGGTAAACTAGGCAGCGATTTCGGCCCCATCGTCTAGCCCGGTCTAGGACGTGTGGTTCTCAGCCATAAGACACCGGTTCAAATCCGGTTGGGGCTACCACTTTTAACGGTCCGTTCTTTGTTCCCGCAGTACGCATGAGACTCAATGAGCCAGGCTCATTGAGTCTCATTTTTTATGGGCGCGGGGCGGCCCGGTCCTTTTCACGAAACCCACGCAAATATATTGCGTTAAGAATTTTTCTGTGTTATAAATAGCAGAAGAATTCAAAACGTTCGCACGAGGGGACAACAAGGCGAGGGACCCCGCTTGATACCGGAGGCGTCCATCGGACCGGCGCGGGGACAACGTCCGGCATCTCGTTATAAGGATGTTGTTTCTTTACGGGGCGGCAAGAGCGGGCCAAGGAGGTATTCCATGAGAGGGTATCGGGGCGTTTTTGTAATTTTTTGTCTTATCATCGGTTTGTCGGCGCTGACAGGATGCGACGAAATAAAGAAGATGTTGCAGGTCGCGCCGTCGCCGGGCGCGTCCCCGGCGCAAAAGGAGGTCCCGACCCCGAAGGGCACGACGCTGGCGACCATCAACAACGCTACGATCACCCTCGAGAGCTTTGATGAGAAGATAAAGAACCTCGCGGCCCTGGATGTCAAGATCGAGACGTTGGAAGACAAGAAGGCCTACCTGAACGATCTCATCCTGCAGGAACTCGTTTACCAGGAGGCCCTGGCGCGCGGGATCGATAAGAAGAAAGACGTGCGCGAGGCGGTGGAGGAGTTCAAAAAGGGCGCCATGGCGCGCGAACTGATCCTTGATGAGACGCGCGGTATCAACGTCGAGCCCGCCGAGGTCGAGGCGTATTATAATCAGTATAAGAGCCAGCTGGCGAGGCCGGCGCAGGCGAGCGTGCGCGAGATCGTCGTGCCCGGAGAGGCCGACGCGAAGCAGGTGATGATTGCCCTCCTGGGCGGGCAGGACTTCGCGGCGCTGGCGAAAGAGAAGTCGCGAGCCGCCAGTGCCGCCGGCGGCGGTGACCTCGGGTTCTATAACCCGCAGGATAAATTCGAGAAGTACAACAATATGGTCCAGACGCTGGAGCCCGGACAGTTCAGCCAGTATTTCTCCGGCCCGGACGGCTACTACATCGTCAAGGTGGAAGAGAAGAAGGGCGGGGCGATACCGGGGCTGACGGAGAAGATCCCCGGCGCGGACGCCACGTATTACGACTATATTAAGGAAACGCTGCTGGCGCAGAAGCGCGCGCAGCGCATCCAGGACCTGACCGATCGTCTGCGGCGCGGTGCCACGATCGAGATCAAAGAAGAATTGTTGTCCTGACACGAGAGCCGTCATCTTGAGGCCGGCGTATGGATAAAAAGAAAATCAGCGTCATCCTGGGCGTCCTGTTGGCGGTCTTTGCGGTCATCGGGGCGCGGACGTACATCGCCTCTCTTGAAAAGAAGTACGTGAGGGAGGAAAAGAGGGGCTTCGTCCTCGTGGCGTCCGCGCAGATCCCCGCCGGGACCATCATCGACGAGACGATGGTCAAGTTTGAGTCCGTCCCCGTGAAGTATATCCAGCCTAAGGCCCTGAATTCGCAGAGCCTGGCCGTGGGCAAGCGCGCCATCGCCGATATCTATCCGGGCGAGCAGGTCCTGGCTTCAAAGCTGACCATCACCGTCAAGGATACGAGTCTCGCCATGCGGACCCCGCAGGGCAAGCGCGCCATGACGATCACCATCGACCCTCTCTCCGCCGTGGGCGGCAAGGTTCGGCCCGGCGATTATGTGGACGTCGTCGGCATTTTTCCGTACAACGCCCAAATAGACGGAAAGATCGTGACGGAGCTCGTGAGCGTGACGCTCTTCCAAAACATCCTCGTCCTGGGCATTGAGGGCGTTTCCTCGATGGCGGCCCCGCGGCGCGGCCAGGCGCCGGCCGAGGCATCGACGAACCTGATCATCACGTTGGCGCTCACGCCCAAGGAGATCGCGCTGTTGACGTATGCCCTGGACCAGGGGCGCCTGCGGCTGGTCCTGAGGCCGCCGCTTGAGACCGTCATCGAGCCGGTCCCGCCGGTTGAGGCCAACGCCATGTGGCAGTACGTCTTCAGCAACCTGGGCGAGGAGTTCATGACCACCCCGGAGGCGCCGCAACCCCAGCGACTCCAGCAGAAGCAGGAGAAAAAGGCGGAGCCCCCGCCGCCGCCGACCGTCGAGGTCTACCGGGGCACCGAAAAGTCCAACATGATCTTGAATCGTTAAAACCGGCATGAGAAAGTCCCTGTTGCGCTGTGTCCTGTTCGTCGCCCTGTGCGTTCCTCCTGCTTTCTTTGCGCCTCTCAACGCCTCCCCGGAGTTCTTTTTTGACGACTACGATATCGCGCGCATGATGGATATTGTCGTCGGCGAATCGAAGGTCATCCAGGTCGCCAACCCGAGGCGCGTGGCCATCGGCGATCCCAAGGTGGCGGATGTCGTCGGGGCCGGCAAGGACGAGCTTTTGATTTCGGCCAAGGCGGCCGGGGAGACCAATCTTCAGATTTGGGACGACTTCGGCCAGCGCGAGATCGTCGTGCGCGTCTTCGATGAGGATTTGGGCAAACTGAAGCGGCGGCTGGAGGACCTCTTCGCCACGGCGGGTCTCCACGGCATCACCTTTCAGGTCGGCGACAAGGAGCGCAAGGTCTTTGTGCTGGGCCGCCTGCCCGAGCGCAAGAAGGAGGTGGCGACGCAGTTGCTGGAGAGCTTTGAGGGTCGCATCATCAACCTCGTGTCCTTTGAGGATGACAGCCCGCTGGTGCAGATTGATGCGCAGGTCCTGGAGATCTCCAAGATGGCGATCGACAAGCTCGGCGTCACCTGGTCGAACTCGCTCACCTTCAACGAGACCCCCACGCCCAGCGGCCACACGCTCAACCGCCACATCGGCGACGTCATCAAGGCCGTCGGTCAGTCCCAGTTTGACCGCACCGCGTTGACGGCGGTCTTGAACGTCCTGGAGCAGGACAACCTGGCGCGTACCCTCGCGCGGCCCAAGCTCGTGGCGCTCAGCGGCAAAGAGGCGAAGTTTCTCGTCGGCGGCGAGGTGCCGATCCTGTCGAACGTCAGCGTCGCCTCCGGCACCACGACGACGTCGGTCGAATACCAGGAGTACGGCATCAAGCTCAGCATCAAGCCCGAGGTCCACGAGTCCGGCGATATCTTCTGTGAGCTCGACATCCAGATCCGCTCCATCGATACCTCGACCGCGCTGAGCGTCCAGACGGGCTCGAGCATCTCGACGGCCACGCCCGGGTTCAGGACGCGGCAGGTGACCTCGGAGCTCTATTTGAAGAATAACGAGACGCTCTTCCTCGCGGGCCTCATCGACAACGAGGAGGCCAACAATCTTCAGCGCGTCCCGGGTCTCGGCAACCTGCCGATCATCGGGGCGCTCTTCCGTTCCAAGGATTTTCAGATCGGCGACACGGAACTGGTCGTCTCCCTGACCCCTCGGATCATCAGTTACGGGGATATGGGGTCGGATATCGCGTCGGCCGAGGTCGACAGGAGGGGATTGCCGGGCGACGAGAATCCGGCCGACGGGTATGTGCGTCTGGTCCAGGAGACGATCCTCAAGAACGTGGCGTATCCGATGGAGGCACGGCGGGCCAATCTCTCGGGTTCGGTCGTCCTGAGCCTGCACCTGATGTCGAATGGACAGCTGGCCAACGTCGTGGTGAGCGAATCGTCGGGCCACCAGTTGTTGGACAAGGCCGCGGTCTTTACGGTAAAACGGTTGGCCCCGTATCACGCTTTCCCCAAGAATCTGACCCTGAAAGAAATTTGGATAGAGGTCCCCATCACTTACCAGTTGAGTTGACGCGGGCTCTGCCATGACGGAAAACCCTCCTGTCGGCAACGTCATCTCCATCTTCAGCACCAAGGGCGGCGTGGGTAAGACCCTCCTGGCCGTGAACCTCGCCATCGCCCTCGCGCAGGAGGGCAAGGGGGTTGCGCTCATCGACCTGGACCTGCAGGCCATCCAGGACATGGCGCGCATGATCGACTGCACCCCGCAGTACTCGATCTTCGACATCGTGACGATCCTCGATAAGGTCGAGCAGACCGCCACGATCAAGAACTACGTCACCTTCGTCTCCAGGTACGGCATCGACTTTTTGCCCGCCATCACGCGGCCCAAGCAGTCGCCGCACATCACCGGTGAACGCATCGGCAAGGTTATCGGCATGATGGCGGCCCACTACAACTACATCATCGTGGACGGCGGCCGCGCCTTCACCGATACGCTCATTCAGATCTTCAACCGCACCAACCTTATCCTCTTCGTCGTGACGCCCGACATCCTCTCGGTCTACGAGACGCGCTGGGGGCTGGACGTCCTGCAGTCGCTGCACTTCCCCGTCAAGATGGTGAAGCTCGTCCTGAACCGCGCGGAGAGCAAGTCCGGCCTCTCGTGGCAGGAGGTCAAGCTTGCCCTGCCGTTGGAGATCGTCGCCAACATCCCTTCGGACGGCCGCGTCGTGGGGCTTGCGCTCAACCGCGGCGTGCCCGTCGTCGTCGACAACCCCTCGAGCCGCGTCAGCGGGGCCATCAAAAAATTTGCCAAGGATCTCGTCAGCAACGCTGCGCTCTACATCGAGCACAAGGAGGTCGAGGATCTGCGTTCGGTCCGCCGGGAGGAGATGCCGGCGGCGGGCTCCTTCTGGGACGCGATGGGCCTGACGGACAAGGTCAAGTGGGTCAAGCCCATCGAACAGGAGGACGAGATCATCAAGCTCAAGCGCCGCATCCATGCGCGCCTGATCGAGGAGCTCGACCTGAAGCGTCTCGACATGGAGCTCATCAACAATCCGCGCAAGGTGAAAGAGTTGCGCGAAAAGGCGGAGAAGATCATTGCCAATCTCCTGACGGAGGAGACGGGCGCGTTCTTGTCGTCGATGGAGGTCCGCGAGAAGCTCGTCAAGGAGGTCGCCGACGAGG
>CAZCSY010000072.1:0-7591 GCA_964501505.1 uncultured Planctomycetia bacterium | reverse complement strand
TGAAGTCTGCGGGTTTGTTCTCTTCAGGGAACGGCAGGACGTTGAAAGTGATCATATTGGATTTGAGCTCCAGTTTATTCGTCTCATACGAACCGAAGAAATTGGAGAAAAATTCATCCGGAAAGGCTTTCTGGTCGCGGGAGATGAGCTGCGTGCATTGCACGAGCGCGGGGCCGAGCGTCAGCTTTCCCGTTCGCGTCGGAAACATCACAAGATCGAACTCCAGCACGTTATAAAGCAGCCCATCCTGATTGACTTGAAACTGTCTGGGTTGGCCGGTGCGTTCTATGGTGAAACCTGAGGTCTCGAAGACCGGAAAGTTCGCGTCGCGGATGGTGATCTGGTTCACATAGAGCTTGACCGTCAGGAACGTCTTTTCATTAAGGTAAAGCGTGTCTTTTTCGGTCTCCAGCCTCACGAAGATCCGGTCTGTGAGTTGTTCGGCGGCCGGGGCGCCTTCGGCCGTCGGCGCGGCGGACGCCGGCGTGCCGGCGGCCAGCACTTCCAGGGTGATGGCCGGGGCCTTATAGGTCGCGCCGTGGATGTTAAAGTTAAACGGACCCACCCGGAAGGAGCCGGTCTTCTGGGGGACGATGAGGTAGCGGTGGGTTATGGAGGCGGTCGTCTTTCCGTTGACGATGGACATACGCGACGCCGGGCCGACATAGCGGATGGTCAAGCCCTCCGGCATCGACAGGGACGGCGCCGGGATGTCTTGCGTGCCATCGAAGGTGAGAGAGAGCTGGGCGGCGTCGCCTATCGAGATCCTGTCCCTGTCCACCGTCGCGCTCAGGCTCGGTTCCTGAGCGAAGACGCTCCCCCAAACCGTCGCCACGAGCAACAATATTGACCAGAAAAGGCGGTAACGCAGAGTTTTGGTCATGGTTTTTTAAAATGTGTTACTCCGGCATCCTCTCGGCGCCGGCTTGTCGGCAGAGCTTCACCAGTTCCTGAGGACCTTTGCGTCGCGGGCGTGCTGGTCTTTGTCGATGTCTTTACGCGGTCCCTCCTGGCCGTAGGTCTCGACGAGCATGAGGGCCTCTTCCTTCGAGAGGTCTTCTTTGTGCGGGGCCTGGGGCCCCGTCTTCTCGGGCTGCTTCTCTGGTTCTTCAGGCTGGGGCCGGCCGCCGGACGGTTCTTTTTGCTGTTGCTCCTGTTGTCCTTGAGACTCTTGGCGCTGTTGTTCCTGTTGTTGCTCTTCCTGTTTTTCTTTCTCTTGTTCTTCCTGTTTGCGTTGCTGCTGTTCTTGTTGCTGCTGCTCTTGTTGCTGTTTCTGCTGTTGTTCTTCTTTTTGCTTCTTTTCTTCTTTGGAACTCCCGCCCTGGGGCGTGGACGTCGGCGGCGGGACCTGCTTTTTGATGACCTCGATGACCTTGCCCGTCAATTCATAGTTATAGGAGGCATCCTTATCCTTATTATTTAATTCTATAGCGCGGCCGTAATAATTCAAGGCCTCTTTCAGGCGTTCCATGGCTCCTTTGGGGTTGGTCTCCCGCAGCCCTTTGGCGTCTCGAAAAAGGCTGTTGCCGGCGTTATAATTCGCGCGGGCCTCTTCTTTTTTGTCGGGCAGGACCAGCGCCTTGACAAAGTCGTCCTTGGCCTTTTTGTAATCGCCGCTGCGGTAGCGTACGAGACCGGCGTGATAGTTCAAGAATGCCGAGTCGGGCCGCTCGCCCAGCGCCTTCTCCAGCGTCGAGGCAGCGGTGTCCCTGTCGTTTTTTTTGAGCGCGCGCATCGCCTTATCCACGGCCCGGTCTTCATCCAGGGCCCAGGCGGGGGCGCCCAAGGCGAGGA
Organism: uncultured Planctomycetia bacterium; assembly: GCA_964501505.1. Classification (GTDB taxonomy): domain Bacteria; phylum Omnitrophota; class Gorgyraeia; order Velamenicoccales; family Velamenicoccaceae; genus CAZCSY01. The sequence continues at coordinate 5,797 of CAZCSY010000072.1, read as the reverse complement.
GGGCCGCCACAAAGAGCCCCCATTTTTTTATTGCCGACCTCGGCATCATCATAGTTCCTCAAAGATACATTGCGCGATAAAGGCGATCAGGGCCAGCAAGAGGAATGCCGGGAACCTCTCCGTGTAGATCTGCACGGTGCGTTCTTCGCCCCTTGTCTTTTCCAGCGCGGTAAAGTAGTTGTTGTAGAGGAAGTCCAGGCCGAACTCTTTCACGCAAGAGCGCACGTACACACCTTCGGTGGCGAGGGCGATCTTTTCCAGGAGATCCTCGTCCAACCGGGACTTCACGGCCTGCCCTTGGTCGTCTTTTAAAAATTGGACCTTACCGGTACGGTCGCGTAGCGGGATGAGCTCTCCTTCCCGGGTCCCCACGCCGATGGTGTAGATGCGCACGCCCTGGGTCGCGTGCAGATCTTTGGCAGCCGCCAGCGCCCGGCCCTCCTGGTCTTCCCCGTCCGTGATCAGGATGAGGGTTTTGTCCCGGCTCGCAGCGGATTTAAAGGTCTCTTTGGCCGTTTTGAAAGCAGCGGCGATATCCGTCCCGCCACGGCCGACGGCATCGGGTCCGATATCCGCGAGGGTCAGCAGAAAACCTCCGTAATCCGCCGTCAACGGGCAGGCCAAATACGCATCTCCCGCAAAGGCGATGAGGCCGACGCGGTCCCCTCCCAGTCTCTTGACCAGGTCGCCGATGGCGAGCTTGGCGCGCTCCAGACGGCTGGGCAGGATATCCTCCGAGAGCATGCTGTTTGAGACATCGAGGACGAAGACGAGGTCGATGCCGAGGCGAGGCACTTTCTCCAAGCGGCTGCCCCACTGGGGGCGCATCAGGGTGATGACAGCAAACAGGACGCCCGCCGCGCAGCAGACAGCAGCGGCCCGGCGGTGCTTCAGGCGCTTGGCCGGGACGAGCGTTGCCTGGAGTCCTTCGTCGGCAAAGTCGTTGAGGGTCTTACGGCGCCGCCGAAAACCATATCGCAGGATCCAGACGACGGCCGCGAGCACGACGAGTCCCGCTGCGAACCACTCAGGGGCTGCCCACCTCATGTCATTAAGGGATGGTTCTCAACCATGTGTTTTTCAGCAGTGTCTCTATCAGGATGAGGATGAGGGCGGCTGCCAGGAAGTACGAAAAGAGCTCCTCGCGTTCCTCGAATCCCTTCTCTTCAAAGCGGATCTTCTCCATGCGGTTGATGGCATCATAGATGCGGCGCAGGGATTCGGTGTCCGTGGCCCGGAAGTATTCGCCGAGCGTGGCGCGGGCGATCTCCTGAAGCGATTCTTCGTCGATCTCAAGGAGGACCTGCCGGTAGACGGTCACCCCGCGGATGTCCCTGAACGGGTAGGGGACCGGCCCCCGGCTGCCGGCGCCGATCGTGTAGATCTTGACGCCCAGGGCGCGGGCGGCCTCGGCAGCCGTCATGGGATTGATCTCGCCGGCATTGTTGATGCCGTCGGTCAACAGGATGATGATTTTGCTCTTGGCCTGCGAGTCCTTGAGGCGGTTGAGCGCGACGGTGAGCGCGGTCCCGATGGCCGTGCCGTCCTCGAACATGCCGGGTTCGATACGGTCCAGGTGCGTCAAGAGCCATGCGTGGTCGAGCGTCAAAGGGCACAGGGTGTAGGCGATTCCCGCGAATGCGACCAGCCCGATGCGGTCGTCCGGCCGCTCCTTGACAAAGTCCCGGACCACGTCCTTGACCACGTTCACGCGGTTGACGCGCCAGCCCTTGAGGAGAAAGTCTTCGGCGAGCATGCTCGTGGAGGCATCGAGGACAAGGACGATATCGATCCCCTCTCGCCGCATGAGCCCTTGCTGGAGCGGCCCCTGCGGCCGGGCGAGCGCGATAATGATGAGGGCGTAGATGACGACGCGCAGTCCGATCAGCTGCTGCGCCAGCTTAATCTTAAAGGTGTGAGGCAGGTCCGCGAGCAAGAGCCCTGAGGGAAAGGCTATACCCGGCCGCCGACGCCGGCGCCTGACCGCCCAAATGACAACGACCAGCGCCACGGGAAAAAGTGCGAGTATCCAGGGGTATCTCAGTATCATGATGTTGTCCGACGTCCTCGCCGGTCTGCTTTGCTCAGGGTGGTGCGTTCCGGAAAACCATCGGGGTAAATCCCCATGATCTTACGGGGTGCGGAATTCTTACGCTTCCTGCCTCTCCTTTGTCTCTTCGATGAGGCGGCGGGCGGAAGCGAGCGCCGCGTCGATCTCGGGTGCGCCCGGGTCGTAACGGGCAAACTTGACGAGGTCGCAGTGGGTCAAAAAATCCCTGAGGAGTTCTTTGTGCCTGGACCTCAGCGTAGAGGCGTCGCGCAAATGCTCCAGGAACTCTTCGGTCGTCATCTCGGGTGCGCGGATAGCGAAGCGGGCCTCGAGGTATTGGCGGACGATCAGAGAGAGCTCGAAGTAAAACGCCTGGTGAAGGCCGCGGCTGATATAATCCTTGGCAATGAGCTTCCTGATTTTTTCGAGCGCGATCTCGTGCGCCGGCGGCGTGGGCACAGGCACGGCGGCAAGGGCGCGCCGTTTCCGTGTCCAGTAAAAAAGGCCCAGCATTGCGGCCGACACCCCCACAAGTGCGATCATCGCGGGCAGGAGCATCGACCGGCGCCTCAAGGGCCCCTTGATGTCTTTGATATCAAGCGCGAGGACGTCGCCGCTGACCCGGCTGTTTATCGTGATCTCCAACGGTTGCGTCGATGCCTCTTCCCACGTCTCCTGTCCTTTGGGCCTGTAAGAAACGGCCAGGGCCGGAATCTCATGCGTCCCCGGCTCGAAAGACCGCAAGAGCAGCCGGACGTACAGAGAGCTTGCCCAGGGGCGTTCGAGGGTGCGAATCCGGTAATCCTCGAGGCTCACCCCTTCCAGCCCCTCTTCTTCGGGCATCCATCGAAGGTGCGTGCCGGGGGCCGCACGGACCACGATCAGGAGGCGGATGTCCTCACCCACGTCGAAGCTGTTTTTGTTAAGGACCTCCTTGATGCGGGGCGGCCTTCCCCGGGACGGGGCGCACGACGAGAGAAGGACGGCGGCGAGGAGGACGACGGCGAGAAACGCACAGAAAGACAGGGTTACAGGTCGAAATCTTCTTGGCATGTCTTCAACGGCACAGGCGTCTTTCCCTTTCACGGAAGAAACGGACGAGCGCCTGCGTGTAGGGTTCGTCTGTTCGGATGTCGATGTGGTCGATGCCGGCCGTCGTAAAGAGCTGGCGCCGCCTGTCCTCCAGCTCCCGGGCCCGGCGGTGGAACGCACGCAGGACGCCGGCGTCAGCCGCGTCGATGAAATATTTCTTGCCCGTCTCGGCGTCCGCAAAGGGGACGATGTCCAGGGACGGCCAGGTGTGTTCGCGCCGGTCCGTCACGGTGACAGCGATGAGGTCATGATGTTTGTTGGTCGTGATGAGCTTCTTTTTGATGCGCTGGTCGATGTTGCGCGTCTTCGGAGAGAAGGCGTCGTAGAAGTCGGAGATAAGAAAGACGACAGCCCGCCTCTTCAGGGCCTTATTGAGGTAATCGAGGGACAGGGCCAGGTCCGTGCGCACAGGGCGGCCGTACCGGGGCCACTCACTGCCGTAGTAGAGCGCCTCACGGATGATGCGCAGGACGTAACGCGAGCCCTTGCGCGGTGGCAGGAGAGATTCGATCTTGTCGCTGTAGGCCGCAAAGCCGACCTTGTCGTTGTTGCGGATGGCGGAGTAGGCAAAGATGGAGCCGAGCTCCGCGGCGAACTGGCTCTTGAGCTGAGCAAACGTCCCGAAGTGGACCGACGAGGAGACGTCCTGGACGATCATGACGGTCAGCTCGCGCTCCTCGATGAACTTCTTGACGTGCGGTCGGCCGGTGCGGGCCGTGACGTTCCAGTCGATGGCGCGGATGTCGTCCCCCGGCTGGTACTCGCGAACCTCGTCAAAGGCCATGCCCCGGCCCTTGAAGGCGCTGTGGTACTGGCCGGCAAAGACGTCCGTCACGATGCGGGATGTCGTGATGTGGATGCGCCGGATCTTCTTGAGGAAGTCGCTCTTGATCATGGGATCGCCGCGCTCGTTGTCTTAGGGGACTTCGATCTCTTCAAAGACGCGCCGGATGATGTCGTCGGACGTCTTGCCTTCGGCCTCGGCCTCGTAAGAAATGATCACGCGATGGCGCAGGACGTCCGGACCGATGGATTTGACGTCCTGGGGCGTGACGTAGCCGCGGCCCTGAAGGACGGCGTGGGCGCGCGAGGCCACGGTCAGGGCGAGCGTGGCACGTGGCGAGGCGCCGTACTGGATGAACGGCACGAGCTCCTCGAGGCGGTAGTTCATGGGGTGGCGCGTGGCAAAGACGATGTCGAGGATGTAGTGCTCGATCTTTTCGTCCATGTAGATATCATCGATGAGGCTGCGGACCCGGATGATATCCTGCAGTTGTGCCACGGGCGAGACCCCGGCGGGGGCCCGGGTCGTGGCCATGCGCTTGAGGATACGGTGTTCTTCTTCCCGGCTCGGGTAGGTGATGACGATCTTAAAAAGGAACCGGTCGATCTGGGCCTCGGGCAGCGGATACGTCCCTTCCTGTTCGATGGGGTTTTGTGTGGCCATCACGAGGAAAGGGTCGTCGAGCTTATAGGTCGTCTCGCTGATGGTGATCTGACGTTCCTGCATCGCCTCCAGGAGGGCGCTTTGCACCTTGGCCGGGGCGCGGTTGATCTCGTCGGCCAGGATCAGATTGGCGAAGATCGGTCCCTTTTTGGTCGTGAAGGCGCCGTCCTTGGGATTGAAGATGAGCGTGCCGATGAGGTCGGCCGGCAGGAGGTCCGGGGTGAACTGAAGACGCTGGAACTTCGCGTTGATAGCCTGGGAGAGCGTCTTGATCGATAGCGTCTTGGCCAGCCCCGGGACGCCCTCAACGAGGATGTGCCCGTTGGCGAAGAGGCCTATCAACAGCCGGTCGATCAGATAGCGCTGTCCGACAATGACCTTCTCGATCTCTTGGATCAAGTTTTCGATGAAGGCAGCTTCCTTTTTTACCTTTTCGTTGATGACATCGATCCCATTCGACATAGCGCATCCCCCTTGTTTTTGGCATTTCCATTATTATGGGGTAAGAGATGGGGCCTGTCAAGAGGCTGCTGGTACTCCGGGCGGTCCGTTTTGCCGCATATTCAGGACAGCCTTCCGGGCCCGGATGGATTCGTTTTGGGGAGGACCGGCACGGGAGCAAAAAGCAAAGTGGGACTACGTAGCCCGACTACTTAGTCCCACTTTTCCGTTCGGAAAAGACGCAGATTACAGACCTTTCTTGATGATGTACTCGAGCAGGTCCACGACGCGGCAGGAGTATCCCCACTCGTTGTCGTACCAGGAGAGGACCTTGACGAAATCCCCTCCGATGAGCTTGGTGCTCGGAGCGTCGATGATGGAGCTCAAGGGGTTGTGGTTGAAGTCCGAGGAGACGAGCGGTTCCTCCGAGTAGCCCAGGATGCCCTTCATCTTTCCTTCTGCGGCTTCCTTCAGGGCGGCGTTGACCTCCTCGGCCGTCGCCTTTTTAGCCAGCGCACAGGTCAGGTCCACGACCGAGACATTGGCCACGGGGACGCGGATGGCAAAACCATCGAGTTTGCCCTTGAGATCCGGGATGACGAGCGAGATGGCCTTTGCTGCTCCCGTCGTTGTGGGGATCATGGAGAGCGCGGCGGCGCGTGCGCGGCGCAGATCCGAGTGGGCCATGTCCTGAACGTGCTGGTCGTTGGTATAGGCGTGGATCGTCGTCATGAGCCCCTTAGCGATGCCCCAGCGGTCGTGGAGGA
>CAZCSY010000071.1:0-7674 GCA_964501505.1 uncultured Planctomycetia bacterium | reverse complement strand
GATCATGACGAAGGCGTCAAGGTCCTTGGGCAGGCAAAAGCCCCCGAAACCGATCCCCGCCTCGAGGAACATCGGCCCGATGCGCCTGTCTTGGCCCATCCCGCGGGCCACCTGCGTCACGTCCGCGCCGGCCAGCTCGCAGACGCGGGCCACCGCATTGATAAAAGAGATCTTGATCGCGAGAAACGAATTGGAGGCGTGCTTGATGAGCTCCGCGGATTTGATGTCCGTCGCCAGGATCGGCGCGTTGATGCCTTCATAAAGCCTGCGCAAGAGCGCCTCGGCCCGGGCGGACTCCACCCCGATCACGATGCGGTCCGGATGCATGAAATCGTTGATGGCCTGGCCCTCGCGCAGGAACTCAGGGTTGGAGGCGACGTCAAACGCCACCCCCTTGCGCTTGTTGATGGCGACCGTGTGCTTGACCCACCGGCCGGTATCGACGGGAACGGTGGACTTCTCGACGATCAGGCGGTAGGAGCGCATGCCCTTGGCGATGGTGCGCGCCACGCTCTCGATGCCGGTCAAGTCCGCCTCACCGTTATCCTTCGGCGGGGTCCCGATGGCGATAAAGATCACTTCGCACTTCTTCACCGCGTCCTGGATCCGCGTGGTAAAAACGAGACGACCGCGGCGCGCGTTCTTTTTCACCACCGCATCCAGGCCGGGCTCGTAGATGGGGATCTTGAGCTTCTTCAAGGCCGCGATCTTTGCCTCATCATTATCCACGCAGGTAACCTTGTGGCCGAGCTCAGCGAAGCAGGCGCCGGAGACCAGCCCCACGTATCCCGCCCCGATGATTCCGACATCCATGGAACACCTCTATGTGGGCCTATCTGTATCAACGAACACAGATAGGCCGATCCAGTGACATCCCGGCGAGCCCGGGGAACATGGGGCGAAGCCGGGAGGAAACATCACCTTAGGGGGCTTCCCGAGGCGGACGCAGCGTCTTCTGCCCTTTGATCCCGACGTCGGGAAAGGCCTTCAACGTGAATCCGACCATAAACGATATCCCCTCATTATCCCGGTTATTGACGATGAACTCCATCAGCCAACAGTGCATGTCGCGGGTCAAACGGTACTCCTGTTCCAGCAGGTCCCCGCTCTTGCACTCAAAGCGCTCGTAGAGGCCCATCGTCCAGAACGGATTGAGCTTCCACGTCATCCCCGCCGTCACCTGACTGCTCTCGTCTTTCTTGAAACGATATCCGTTCGTCACGCTCACGCGGCCCATGTGCGCCCAGAGGTCCGCGTTGACGCTGCGGAAAAAGCCGCCCTTCATGTCAAAGGACGCATCCGAATCAAACTCCCACCACGTGTAGGGCTTGAACTCCAGGTCATAGGTGAACGTCTCAAAGCCCACACCGACGGTGTCGTTGCGCTGGAGATGATAATCGGCCGATAAGATGAGAGTCGCCAGGTCCGCGATCTGGTCCTTGCGCTTCGTCTGAAGCTTATTCTCCAGCGTGAAGGTGAGCGTGTCCTGGAGGTCGAGGCTGTCCACCGTGTCCAACTGATAGATGCGGGAGTTGTCCACCGTCGGCCGGTGCTGGTAGCGGTACTGGACCTGCGGGATGACGACGTGGCGCAGCCTGTGGATGTCCAAACCCCAGGCGTCCGTCTCCAGGTCAAAAATACGGTAAAGCCGCGTCGAGACGTCGATGCCGCTGAAAAACGTCCCCCGCCAGAAGGCGTCGTCCGGTTCCGCGCCGCGCGAATAATACGTGTCCCGGTGCCCGACAAACGGGTTGACGTCCAGCGAGAGGAAGCGCAACGGATACGATATCTGCTGGGAGATATCGGAGCGGGTCACGTCGGTGGTCGCCGAAGAATTGGCCGTGGCGTTCGACAGGTGCGCCAGGGTCGTCACGTTCTTGTAGTAGAGCGGCGAATCGAATATCTTTTGATTGATCGTCTCGAGCTTCAGCTCGGGGATCCTTTGAAGGACCGTCTCGAAATCGTTGACGCGCGGCTCACCCAGCAGGCTCACGGTCGCCTGAGGAAAGACGTGAGAATACAGAAAGAAAGATCTGGGCGCCGCCTGCTTTTCATATTCGCGGTAGAAGTAGTCCTTGCGGAAGGCGTCGTCCGAGGCCCGGAAGTACTCCAGGACCATCTGGTCCGCCGGCGTGGGCTCCCAGCGATAACGCAGCTCCAACCGCGAGCGCTCCTTGGACTCCCGCAGGGCCTCGGGGACCTCCTCGCGCGTGTCCTCCTCGTCGATGCGGTAGTACTTGGCCTGACCGCGGCCGAAGAGCCTGGTGTCGTAATTCAGATCGATGCCTTCGCCGATCCCCTTGTTTTCGTACCAGTCCAGATGCACCTCTCCCCGCGCGTTCTTATTGAGGTAATAGCGCCAGGACCCGAAGAGTTCCATGCCGAGGTCCTTGCTGTGGCCCGGAATGATCATGAGGCGCGGCTTCTTGTCCGAGAGCTCCTTGCTGAAAAACGGAAAATACATGACGGGGATGTCCCCGAGGCGCAGGACCGTATCCTGCGCCTGAAGGATATTGCCCTTGACGCTCACCTCGCGGGACGACAAGCCCCAGTGCGGATGCGGCAGGTCGCATGTCGTGATGAGCGTCTCCTGCATCTGGAACTCGGTCTCGGCGGTCTTGTCCAACAGTTCCGCCCGGCCGTAATACGGCGTGAAATTGATTTGCGGACTGACGACCGTGCCGGTCTGGTCGCCGAAGTCATAGATGAACATCTCCCCGCGCATCTCCTGGGCGCCCGTCTTGGCAAAGGAGACGTTGCCCTCGGCGATCACTATCTTTTCGTCGAGGAAGACGTGGACACGGTCGCAGCGCAGGACCGCGTCTTGGTAGACGACCTCCACGTTGCCGTCGGCCACGGCCTCGCGGCCTTCGGCGAAAAACTCCACCGTGTCGCCGTTGAGGGTAATCGGTATCTTGGCGCTCGCGGCCTGAGCCAACGGTGCGGCCGCGCCCAAGAGACCAAGGGACAAAATCGCCAGGAGCGTCGGCCTCGTCATGTCTGTGCCTGCTCCTTGGCCAGGAGCGCCGCGCCGATCATGCCGGCATCGTTGCCCAATAACGCCTTGCGCACCTTGATATGACCTTTTATCTGCTTCATCGCGTGCCGGCGTAAAGACGCCGCTGCCGCATCCAGCAGCACGCGTCCGGCGGCAGCCACCCCGCCCCCTATCACGATCACCTCGGGGCCACAGGTATGAACGACACCCGCAAGCGCCCGGCCGATCATCTCCCCGGCGTCCTGCCAGAACATCCGGGCCCGGCGGTCGCCGGCTCGTGCCCGCGCGCTGATCTCTTCGAGCGTCAGCTTCCTGTTAAAGAGCCGACGCGCCCGCGCCGCTAAAGCGGCATTGCCGACGAAGCGCTCGAGGCACCCCACCCCGCCGCAGGAACACGGCGGCCCCTTTTCACTGACGGGGATGTGTCCGACCTCTCCGCCGAGAAAAAACGGTCCGTGGTAAATCTTGTTGTCGAGGATCAGGCCGCCGCCCACGCCCGTGCCCAGCGTCACGCACAGGGCATACGCGTATCCGCGCGCCGCGCCCCGCCGGCTCTCGGCGAGCGCCATGCAGTTGGCGTCGTTTTCGACAAAGACCGGCACGCGCAGGCGACGGCTCAAATACCGGGCCAGCGGAAAACGCGTCCACCCGCGGATATTCGTCAGACTCAGGACAAGACCGCGGCCGAAGTCAACCGGTCCCGGCACCCCTACCCCAACGGCGACAAGATTCTTGCGACGCCGGCCCGCGCGCACACACAGACGGTCCACGGCCCCGTTTAGCCGCGCGGCAAAAACAGGCTTACGGCTGAAACCCCTTGAAGATATCGTTTCCTTTGAAAGGATCCGGCCGGCGGGACCGATCAGGGCGGTCTTGGTGAATGTCCCACCGACATCCACGCCCAGATAAAGGAAGGAATCTGCCATAACCCTTGTCGTAGGCAAAATTTAAAATAATCTTTTTTCGGAATTCATTTTATCGCAACGCCTTGGCGGGCGCAAGGATTATCGCTTGAGCGAGAGAAAAAAGAGAGTAAGGACCACGGCGTTGTTCGTGATATGAAAGGTCAGCGGCGCCACAAGATTTCCGCGGCGCTCATACAGGACCGTCAACACCATGCCCAGGACGAAGACGTACAGGAACAAAAAGAGGTATCCGTGCAGGACGGCGAAAGCGATACTCCCCAGCACGGCGGCCGGCCAAAAGGAGAAACGCCGGCGCAGGGCCCGATAGAGAAGACCGCGAAAGATCACCTCCTCAAAAAAGGGTCCCAGAAGGAGAATAAGGACCGTGCCGATGGAATGTTCCGCGATGGGCGTCACCTCCATCTGCTCCAGATGCGAAGCTATGAAATAGACCTCCACGCCCTGCGTGGACCTCGTCCCGAAAAACACGTCAACCAGGCCCGTGGCCAAAAAGAGCAAAAGGACCACACAGACGAGCGTGGCGGCAAAAGCAAAATAGGCCCCGACGCCGGCCCATGCATCCTTGAGCAGCGCGCTCGAGGCGAAGAAGACGCGCCGCACGTCAAGGTTGTAGCGCCGCAAGATGCGATAACGCAGGACAAGATACAACGAAACGTAAAAGATGAGGACGAAGGTGACGTCGGGAACGTCATGCAGAACTTCCCGCGCGGCGCCGGCCGCACCGCCAGCGGCATGCTGCCAAAGCGCCAGCGCGAACGCTACGATCAAAAACGCCCAAAAGATGATGACCACGCACAGCGCGGCGGTGTAGATAAGGACCAGCAGGACGTCTTTGACCGTCCAGGGGACAGGTTGATGATCCATAAGGTCTCGCGTGTTAGACCGGACGGGGCACGACAGGAGGAAAGGGTCATGCCGGCCGCAGCCGCTAAGCATGACCGTCGGGGCCGGCGAACCGAACGCAGTTCTTGCCGCCGGCCTTGGCCGCGTAGAGGGCCTTGTCGGCGTTCTCGATAAGCGCCTGAGCCGAGTCGACGTCCTGCGGGAAGATCGCCACGCCCACGCTGATGCTCACCTGGATCGTTTCATCGTAAGCACGCACGGGCTCTTCCGCCACGCGCCGGCGCATGCGCTCGGCCAGGATCTGGGCGCCCTCCCGGCCGGTCTGGGGCGCCAGGACCATGAACTCCTCCCCGCCGTAACGGCCGATCATGTCCACCTCACGAATCTCCTGCCTGATGCGCCGGGCCACCTCGCAGAGAATGAAATCGCCGACGAGGTGCCCATACATGTCGTTCACCGCCTTGAAGTCGTCGATATCGATCATTATAAAGGTAAGGCTAAAGCGGTGCGTCCGGGCGCGCGCGATCTCTTCATCGATGCGCTCCGCTGCATAGCGCCGCGTCGCCGTTCCCGTCAGACTATCCGTCACGGCCAACTCCTGGACGGCACGATACAACCGCGCCCGGCGCAGGCCGCGGGCAAACTGTCTTATCAGGATCATGGCGTGCGGATAATCTTGGACGCCCATCCCCCGGATACGGATACTGCCGAGCCACCCCTCCTTATCACCGAGCGCAAAGACCGTCTCCTGGGACGCCACCGCCGAGGCGACCGCCGGGGCGAACGCCGAGGCCCCCGCCTCTTCATCCGTCAGGACGCAGTCGGTGAAGGGGGCTATCTTCTTCAGATTATCGTAAAAACGCTCCCAGAGCTCCCGCTCCTCGAGCGTGGCGCAGACGTCGCGCGCCGCTTCATAGATGCGGACCGTCCGGGAGAGACGTTCGCCCATCACCGCAAGCTCCGCATCCGCCTCGCGGCGCACCTCGCTGAGCTTCTCGAGCTGGCGGCGCGGACCGACACCGCGCCGGTCCGCGTCGCCCACCCGCTGGCTCAAGAATCTCCCGAAGAAAAAGAGGCCCAGGAGCCCCGACACCGCCATGAGGAGGACATTCAGCACGCACATACGCGATTGCGTCCTTTTCTCTTGGCCGTAAACAAAGCCTCGTCGGCCAGGCGCAAGAGTTCGTTTTGATCCGGCGTATCCTGCGGAAAGACGGCCACGCCGATGGAGACGGTGACGTGCAGCCTGCGGCGCCTCAAAGAGATATCCTTGCCCTCCAGTTCCCGGCGCAGGCCCTCGGCCAGGCGCACCGCCTCGTCCTTGACGACGTCGGGCAACGCGACGGCGAACTCTTCTCCACCGTAACGAAAGACCACGGCCCCGGGGCCACAAAAAAGGGACTTGAGGACCCCCGCGATCCTCTGCAAGACGACGTCGCCGGCCGTGTGGCCCAGCATATCATTCATCTGCTTGAAGTGGTCGATATCGATCATCAAGAGCGACAAGGACGATCCGGACCGCTCCACCCGCGCCATCTCTTCTTTCAGGCGCCGCAGGCCGTAACGCCGCAGGGCCAGCTGCGTCAAGGCGTCCGTCTGGGAGAGTTCCTGCATGTGGCCGAGGTACAACGCGTTTTCAAGCGCCAGGTGCGCTATATCCCCGCAGATCGCGAAGAGACGCAGGTCATCGGCCTCAAAGCGGCGGGCAAGCGTCGACTCCAGCCGCAGGATGCCCAGAAACCGCTGGGCCGTCTCAAGGGGAACGCTGATCAACGATTCGAGCGGCCGCGCGACCCCGGAACGGATCGCATCGGTATCGAAGCGGAAGTCCGTCGTCACGCTTTCGACCAGGAGCGGCTGGACGTGGCGCAACACCCACTGGTCAAAGACGTCGCCCGTCTTCTCCTTGATGCGCGCGTCCGGCGGTTCGCAGACGGTAGCCCGCAACTCGAGCCGCCGCGTCTTCTCGTCGACGAGATACAGGAGGGCCCGGCCCTTGTTGCCGAAGAGCCGCAGGACCTCGTGCACGACGGTATCGCACAGATCGTCGAGCCGGAGTGCCTCGTTGAGCCGCGCCGAGAAGGCCTCCAGGGCTTCGTAACTTTTTATCTTCCTGCGCAGGGACTCCTTGAGCGTGGCCGAACGCCCGATGTCCCGCTCGGCGATGTGGATCTCTTCCTGCAAGAACTCATTTTGGAGCACAAGGAGCGTGCGGCGGGAGCGTTGACGGGCGTAGATGAGATAGGCCGCTATGAGGAATGCGGCGGCAAGGCCCAGAAGAGGGAAAAAAAGAGAGGTACACCTGACGATGCAGAAGAAGACAGACGCGCAAAAGACAAGGCAGACGCCCGCAAGGATTAGAGAAAAAGACGTCTTAGACAATAGTCACTTCTGTCTCGGCATTGAAAAAGTGGACCTTGCCCATATCAAAGACGAGGTCCATATCTTCATTGACCGCAGGTCGGTCATGGGCCCCCACGCGGGCGACAAAGGCATGCTTGCCTGTCTTGAGGTGCAGGTAGATCTCTGAACCCATGGGCTCGACCAGCTCGCACGTAACGCGCACGATGTTCTCGGCCGGCGTCTCGGAGACAAAAAGCTTATCGTAGATATCCTCGGCGCGTATGCCGAAGACCACCTCTTTATCGACAAAACGCCCCATCGGGGACTCCATGTCCTTGACGATACGGACCCTGAGGTCCCCTTCGTCGAAATAGAGGCGGCCGTCGTCCTTGACGATACGGCCGGTCATGAAGTTCATGGGCGGGGAGCCGATAAAAGAGGCGACAAATTTATTGACGGGCTTGTCGTAGACCGTGATGGGGTCCGCCACCTGCTGGACCACGCCGTCCTTCATGACGGCGATGCGGTCGCCCATGGTCATGGCCTCCGTCTGGTCGTGGGTGA
>CAZCSY010000070.1:0-7709 GCA_964501505.1 uncultured Planctomycetia bacterium | reverse complement strand
GTGAAGTTCCTGGTGACGGTGTCGTCGATCTTCACGATGCGGTCGTTGGGCTGCAGGCCCGCCTCCCAGGCGGGCGTGTCTTCGATGGGCGTGATCACCGTGACAAGATTGTCTTTCATCGTGATCTCCACGCCCACCCCGCCGAACTTGCCCTCGGTATCGATCTTGAGCTCGTTGTACTCTTCCGGCGTCAGGAACTGGCTGTGCGGATCAAGGTCCGTCAAGAGACCCGCCATCGCCCCGTAGATCAACTCCTTGGGGTCCGTCTCCTTGACGTACTGCGTCTGGACAAAGGAGAGGGCGTCGGCAAAGAGCTCCAGCTCCTTATAGGTGGTGTCCCTCTCCTTCTGGGAGAGGGCCGCAGAGACGGCCAGGCTCGACAGGACAAAGATCGAAAACACGATACAGAAAAGCACAAAGGTCTCTTTGACCGCCTGCATCCAACGAGAAATGCTCATGTCGTTAACCTCTTCTTCAAAAGTTCCTGGGCCACCTTGGGATTGGCCTTGCCCTTGGAGAGCCGCATCACCTGGCCGATCAAAAACATCAGGGCGCTCTCTTTGCCCGAACGGTAGTCGGCCGCTGTCTTCTCGTTCTTCTTGAGGACTTCCTCGATGATCCCGCCGAGCGCTTCCTCACCGGACATCTGCGCCAGGTTCTTCTCTTTAACGATCTCAGCCGGCCCCTTCTTGGAATCAAGCATGGCCCCCAAGACATCTTTGCCCGCCAGATTGCTAATCACCCCGTCCTCGACCAAACGGATCAATTCGACGAAGGTTGCCGGCTGCAGGCCCAGTTCTTCAAAGGAGACGCCGCGCGCGTTTATCTGCGCGAGGACCGGCCCCATCAGCCAGTTGGCGACCTTCTTGGATTCCTTGAAAAGCCTTGCGCCCTCCTCGAAGAAATCGGCCATGTCTTTAGAGGCGATCAAGACAGCCGCTTCCTTGCGGGGGAGGCCGTAGTCGCTGCAAAAGCGTCTTGAGCGCTCCAGCGGCAACTCGGGGAGCTCCCGCCGCAACGCCTCCTGATCCGCCTCGCTGAAGGTAAAGGGTGGCAGATCCGGCTCAGGAAAGTAGCGGTAGTCGTGCGCCTCCTCTTTTGAGCGCATGGAACGGGTGCTCTGGCTGTCTTCATCCCAGAGCCGCGTCTCCTGGATCAGGCGCTCGCCGGTCCCCAGCGCCTGGGTCTGGCGCGCGATCTCAAATTCAAGGCCCGCGCGCACGGCCTTGAACGAATTCATGTTCTTGAGCTCGGTCTTCGTGCCCAGGCCCTTCGTGCCGGCCGGCCGCATCGAGACGTTTGCGTCACAGCGCAAGCTCCCCTTCTCCATGTCGCAGTCCGAGACGCCCAGATACTGCAATAAAAGTTTGAGCCCCGTCAAATAGACGTAGGCCTCCTCCGGCGACTGGAGGTCTGGTTCCGAGACGATCTCCAGCAGCGGCGAACCGGTCCGGTTGAAATCCACGAGACTTGATCCGCTGCCCTCAGGGTGCAGGAGCTTGCCGGCGTCCTCTTCCAGGTGCACGCGCTTTATCCTGACCTTCTTTGAAACGGCGCCCTCTTCCATGACCAGATACCCGTGCTCGGCCAACGGCAGGTCGAACTGGGAGATCTGAAAATTCTTGGGCAGGTCCGGATAAAAGTAATTCTTGCGGTCGAACTTCGTAAAGGACCGCACGGTGCAGCCCAGCGCGAGGGCCACCTTCGCGGCGCTGCACAGCGTCACGGTATTGAGCACCGGCAGCGACCCAGGCAACCCCAGGCACACCGGGCATGTCTGCGTGTTCTCGGGCGCGCCGAAGGCATTCGCGCAGCCGCAGAAGACCTTCGTCGCGGTCTTCAGCTGCACGTGCACCTCAAGTCCTATGACCGGCTCGTACTTTTGTACGCTCATGGCAGATACTGGCTTCCCCCGAGATGGTTTCCCTTTTGCAGGCAGACAATAAGAAGTTTTTCGCCCAAACGTCGGCAAGGATTTGCGACGCGTGCGCAACCACCTTCATGTGACAAAGGTCATTGGGGACAGTGCCGCCGGAGGGTGGAACCCGCAGGCGGCCAGGCGAAGCTTTATGTCGCCGAGCAGCACGTCGCAAACCGTAGCCGACGGTGAAAAACTTCGTCTGCCGCAAAAGGGAAACCCCCTCCGACCGCCGAGCAAGGTTACAGCTTGGGTTTCAGCGTGTGCCAGGGCGTCTTCTGCTCGTAGAAGTGCGCCAGGCGGTAAATGCCTTCTTCGTCAAAGGGCCTCGCCAGGATCTGCAGGCCGATGGGCAGGCCCCCCTTTGTCGTGCCGCATGGGATCGAGAGCGCCGGCAGGCCCGCCAGGTTAACGGAGATCGTATAAATGTCCGAAAGGTACATCGCCAGGGGATCGTCCATCTTCTCGCCCAGCCGGAAGGCCGGGGTCGGCGCCGTCGGGGTTACGATGAGGTCGCAGCTCGCAAAGGCCTTCTCGAAGTCCCCGCGGATGAGCGTGCGAACCTTCAGCGCGCGTGCGTAGTACGCATCGTAGTAGCCGCTCGACAAGACGTACGTCCCCAGGATGATACGGCGCTTGGCCTCGGAGCCGAAGCCTTCGCCGCGCGTCTTCTTGTACATGGCCACGAGCGCGCCGTCCTCCTTGTTTGACGGATCAAGCGCCCGTGGGCCGTACTGCACCCCGTCGAAACGCGCCAGATTCGAAGACGCCTCGGCGGTCGCGACGATATAATAAGTCGCCACCGCATACTCCGTGTGCGGGAGGCTCACCTCGACGAACGTGACGCCGTGCTTCTTCAGCAGGGCGATCGCCTCCTCGAGGGCGGCGCGCACCTCAGGATCCATCCCTTCGATAAAATATTCGCGCGGCAGGCCCACGCACAGCCCCTTGACGTCGCGGCCTAATATCGCCGTGTAATCCGGGACCGCAAGGTCCGCGGATGTCGCATCGCGGTCGTCAGGACCGGCGATCGTCCGCAGGAGGAGCGCGTTGTCCCGCACGTCTTTGGTCAGGGGCCCGATCTGGTCGAGGCTCGAGGCAAAGGCGATGAGGC
Organism: uncultured Planctomycetia bacterium; assembly: GCA_964501505.1. GTDB lineage: Bacteria > Omnitrophota > Gorgyraeia > Velamenicoccales > Velamenicoccaceae > CAZCSY01. Next base: position 4,677 of record CAZCSY010000070.1, on the reverse strand, counting down.
CGTAGCGCGACACGCGGCCGTACGTCGGCTTCATCCCCGCCACCCCGCAGAACGAGGCGGGTTGTCGAATGGAGCCGCCCGTATCCGAACCCAGGGCCATGACCGCTTCGTCCGCGGCCACACAAGCCGCCGAACCGCCGCTCGACCCCCCGGGGACACGCGCGCGGTCCCACGGATTGCGTGTCGGATAAAAACAGGACGTCTCGCAGGACGAGCCAAAGGCGAACTCGTCCATGTTCGCTTTGCCCTGGATGAAGGCGCCGGCCTCCCTGAGTTTCCTGACGACCGTCGCGTCGTACGGCGCCACAAAACCACGCAGGATCTTCGAACAGCACTGCGTCGGGTCGCCGTCGCTGCAGATGTTGTCCTTGATGACGACGGGGATGTCGCGCAGCGGCCCCTCGGTGCCGGCGGCAGGCTCCTTAAAATCGGGCGGCCGCGCAAAGGCACGCACCTTCTCCTCCACCGCGGCATAGCGCTTCTCCAGGTCCGCCAGAAGCGCCGCGCGCGTCGCCTTCTTCTGCCGCAAGCGCTCCAAGAGGACCGAGGCGCTGAGGGTATTCAGGTTCATTCGATCACCCGGGGGACCTTGTAGTAGTTCCCTTCTCTCTGGGGGGCCATGCCCAGGACCTTCTCAGGTTCCAAAGAGGGCCGCCGCGTGTCCGGCCGCAGGACATTTTTGATGTCCAGGACGTGGGCCGTGGGCTCGATCCCTTCGACGTCCAGCGTCTTAAGCTTGTCGATATAGGCCAGGATTCCCTCCAACTGACCCTGGAAGTGCAGGATCTCCTGTTCTGTCAGCCCCAGGCGGGCGAGGTGAGCGATATACCGGACCTCATCTTTTGAAATGGGCATGAAATCACCTCTAACATACCGTGTCGCAACGCAATGCGATTACTATATCATCGTCGGTATCAATTGTCAAAAATTAGATTGGCGAGTGCCGTAAAATCCTCCAGGCTCATCTGTTCGGCGCGCCGGTCCAGGTATTGTCTGCCTGTGCCCGCGTGCAAAAAGTCCAAAGGCAGCAACGCCTTCAGCGCCCCGGCCAGCCGCTTGCGGCGCTGGCCAAAGCCCGCGCGGATAACCTTAAAAAGGAGTTCTTCTGATTTTACCCCGGATGCCGGACGACCACGCGGCGTCAAACGGATAAAGGTAGACGTCACCTTGGGCTGTGGCCAGAAGGATCCGGGACGGATGTCAAAGAGCGCCTTGACCGCAAAGCGGTAGCGAACAAAACACGTCAGGGCGCCGTAGACCTTGGAGCCGGGTTGGGCGACGAGACGCTGGGCCACCTCCTTCTGAACGCTCAGATAGGCGGCCTTGACCAGGGCCGCAGCCTCGCACAGGCGCCCCAGGATGGGCGAGGTGATATTATAAGGTATATTACCCAGAACGACCAGGCGCCCGCTCCGATAGTCCCGGGCGATCCTGGCAATATCCGTTTTGAGGATATCCTGGCACAGGATGGTGGCCCGGGAATATTTTGGCAGGGAGGCCTTGAGGGCTGCGGCACGAGCCCTGTCGATCTCGACACAGACGATGCGCCGCACCCGCTCCATGACGGGGTGCGTGAGCGCGCCGTCTCCCGGGCCGATCTCGAGCACGACATCGCCGGCCGATACATCGAGAGAGGCGAGAATCTTTCTTTTGATATTCGGATCGACGAGGAAGTTCTGGCCCAGGCGCCGCAAAGGGGGTAGCCGGACGCTCATCAAGAGCGCCTCCGGGCGAGGGCCGCGGCCAGGCGCAACGCCGCCTCCATCGAACCGGCGTCTGCCTTGTTCTTTCCCGCGATGTCGAAGCCGGTGCCGTGGACCGGTGAGGTACGCACGAAAGGCAAGCCGGCCGTGATCTGCGCGCCGCTTGAGAAATCAAGGGACTTGAACGCCGCAAGGCCCTGGTCGTGATACATCGCCAGGACGCAATCGAACGCGCCGCGGCAGGCCTGCTGAAAAACGGTATCCGCCGGCCACGGTCCGCTAAAGACGCCCGGGGCCCCTTTATTCAGCTGCCGGATGGCCGGAAGGATATGGCGCGCCTCCTCGTCGCCGAACAGCCCACTCTCGCCCGCGTGCGGGTTCAGGCCGCAGACGGCGATGCGCGGCCTGGGAATGCCCAGGCGCCTGCGCAACAATCGCAGCACAAGCCGGCCGCACGCGACAACGCGCTGCCGGTTGACCGCGCGAGCGACCTGACGCAGACAGAGGTGGCGCGTGACGAGAGCAACCCTGAGCCGCTCGCCGACAAAGACCATGGCGACCTCTTTGACGCCGAAACGATCCATCAAAAACTCCGTGTGGCCGCTGAACGGGATGCCGCACGCCTGGATGTTTTTCTTGGAGACGGGCGCGGTCACGAGCCCGTTGCAGGCCTCCTGCCGCAGCAGGCGGACGGCCTCTTCGAGATAAAAAAGGCTCGCCGCCCCGGCTGCCCGGGACGGCTGACCAATCGAAAAAGATACCCGCGCCGCGGCGTGACAATCGAGGAGGCGGACGTTGGCCGCAGCCCGGAATCCCAAGCGCTTCAGGACAGAGGCGTCCCCCAAGACAAAAAAAGCCGCATCCTTGATGCGACGCGCCCGGCGCAAGGCCTTGACCAGCACCTCGGGGCCGATCCCTGCGGGATCGCCCATGGTGACCGCAATCCGAAGGGGTTTCATTCTTCCCTGATAGAGATATACGCCTTTTCTTTCAGGCCCTCGATCCACTCCTTATAGGCCTTCTCAAATTTTTCTTCTTCAAGCCTCTTCTTGATCTCGGCCTTCACCTCATCAAGCGCTTTACGGGAAGAAGGATTGACGCTCCGGAGCAGAAAGATATAATAGCCGTTGTCGGAGGCGTACGGCTGTGAGGGGACGCCGGGCTTAAGATCAAAGACAAAATCCTCCAGCTCCTTCTTCAGCTGGCCCCGCCGCACCTGGCCCAGATTGGCGCGCTTGGAAAACTTCTTGAAGACCTCGTCAAACGCCTGGGCGTTTGCCAGCGCTTCCCGGACCGCGACAGCGTCCTCCTTTTTTTCGACAAAGACCGTATCCACCGTGGCGGACTCGGGCACCAAAAACATCGAGGGGTGCTCCTGATAATAATCGGTCACCTCGCGCGGCGTCACCATCACCTTCGAACGGACCTCCCGCTGGATCATGGAAAAAACGAGATACTGCTCGCGCAGCTTGGCGCGCAGTTCGGTCAAGGAGAGGCCCTGGCTGCGCAGGGCCTGGTCGAACGCCACCCCACTGCCGGCGCGAAACTTCATGTCCCGGATGCGCTCATCGATGGCCTCCTCGTCCACCTTGAGTTGTTGGGCCTTGGCCGCCTGCAGGATGAGCTGATCCTCGACGAGGCGCTCGATGAACAGCCGGCGAACGGCCTTGGGATCCCCCTCCAGGTTTTTCAGCGCGATGTCGGTCACCTTCATAAAGACGGCCAGGTCCTGCTCCGTGACGACGTCCGAATTGACGATGGCGACGATCTTGTCGACCTCCTGGGCGAAGACCGGGAAGGCCAAGAGGCACCAGATGGAAAAAATGGGGGAAAAATAACGTATACGCATCGTCCTATGTCTTGGGACCTGTTTCGTCGAAAGGCAAAACGCCTGACTGGAAAAAGTTCCTGCGACTCATGAAGTTACTCCCTTTTGAAATTACTCTCTAAGGCCGATACCGCTTCGCGCAGTAAGCGGCAATACATGTCAAAACCGACCTGGGCGATGTGGCCGTGCTGCTGGACCCCCAAGAGATTCCCTGACCCCCGGATCTCAAGGTCCTCCATCGCGATCTTGAAGCCCGATCCCAGTTGGCTGTAGGCGTGGATCGCCTCCAGGCGCCTCTTCGACTCCGGGGTCAGGAATTTATCCGGATCCACGACAAAGTACGCGTAGGCCTTGCGGGTGAAGCGCCCCACGCGTCCGCGCATCTGATGCAGGTCCGCCAGGCCGAAGCAGTCCGCGTTATGGATGATGATCGTGTTCGCGTTGGGCACGTCGATGCCGGATTCGATGATGGTCGTCGACACCAGGACATCGACGGCGCCGTTCAAAAAATCGATCATCACCTTTTCCAGCGTCTTGGCCGGCATCTGGCCGTGGGCGGCAACGACGCGCGCACCCTTGGGGACCAGACGCCTGACGTTCGCGCACACCTCATCGATATCCTCGACGCGGTTGTGGACAAAGAACACCTGGCCGCCGCGCTTCAGCTCCCGGTGCAGGGCCTGGCTTAATAAGGCATCGTCGCGCGCCACCACGTGGGTGGCGATCGCCATGCGGCGTTCCGGCGGCGTATTAATGATCGAGATGTCCCTGGCGCCCATCAGCGACATGTAGAGCGTACGCGGGATGGGCGTCGCCGTCAGGGTCAGGACGTCTGCCAGGGCGCGCATCTGCTTGAGGCGTTCTTTGTCCTTCACCCCGAAGCGCTGCTCCTCGTCGATGATCACGAGCCCCAGGTCTCTGAACCGGATGTCTTCGGAGAAGAGCCGGTGTGTACCGATGACGATATCGACCAAACCCCGCCCCAGGTCCGCGATGATCCCTTTCTGCTGGGTGAGCGACTTGAAGCGGCTGAGCATCTCGACGCGGACCGGGAAATCCTTCAGGCGCTTGAGAAAATTCTGGTAGTGCTGTTCGGCGAGGACCGTCGTGGGCACGAGGAAGGCGACCTGCTTGGCGTCCATCACG
>CAZCSY010000069.1:0-7761 GCA_964501505.1 uncultured Planctomycetia bacterium | reverse complement strand
CAAGAAGTCGCTTCCCGTGCGCGGACAGCGGACGCGCACGAACGCGCGTACCCGCAAGGGTCCGCGCCGCAACGTCGGGATCATCAAGGCAAAGGCGGAACCGGCGGCCGCGGCGCCGGTCAAAAAGTAAGTCCGGCGGCAAAGAGAAGGTTTTAAGGAGCGTAGAGAATGGCCAAGCCAAGAGGAAAGAAAAAGTCCAAGAAGATCTTGACGTCCACCTATGGGATTGCCCATATTCAGGCAAGCTTCAACAACACGATCATCACGATCGCAGACCGGCAGGGGAACGTCATCTCCTGGTCCACGCCGGGCGTCGTTGGTTTTAAGGGTTCCAAGAAGTCCACGCCCTTCGCGGCGCAGGTGGCCGCGGGCGATGCGGCCAAGAAGGCCAGGGAGGCAGGGCTCTCGGAGGTCGATGTGTACGTCAACGGGCCCGGCTCGGGCCGTGAATCGGCGATTCGCGCCATCGCGGCCGCCGGCCTGACGATAAAATTGATCAAGGACGTGACGCCCGTTCCGCACAACGGCTGCCGTCCGGCGAAGAGAAGGCGGGTATAGGCATGGCACGTTATTTAGGAGCGAGTTGCCGGTTGTGTCGTCGCGAGACGACGAAGCTTTTTCTGAAGGGCACGCGCTGCTACACGGACAAGTGCGCCGTGGCGCGGCGCGAGTTCCCGCCGGGACAGCACGGTCACGCGCGGACGCCCAAGATGTCCAACTACGGTCTGCAGTTGCGCGAGAAGCAGAAGGTCAAGAGGATCTACGGGGTGCTGGAGCGTCAGTTCCGTCGCTACTTTGCCATTGCCTCTCGCTCCAAAGGGGTCACCGGCAAGGTGTTGCTGCAGCAGTTGGAGCGGCGCCTCGATAACGTGATCTTCCGTCTGATGTTCGCGCTCTCGCGCACGCAGGCGCGCCAGATCGTGCGCCACGGCGCCGTCGTCGTCAACGGCAGCCGGGTGAACATCCCATCCTATTCGGTCCAGCAGGGGGAAACGATTGAGATCCGGGGCCGCGAGGGCACCAAGAAGTTGATCCGTCAGAACCTGGAGATCAGCAAGGACCGCGGCGCCCCGGCGTGGCTGGAGGTGGACGCGGCGAACCTCAAAGGTAAGGTCACGCGGCTTCCCGAGCGTGAAGACATCCAGATGCCGATCCAGGAACAGTTGATCGTAGAGTTGTATTCGAAGTAAGCTTTGTGAGGCACTTCGACCTCGAAACCAGTGGGGGCAATTCAAGGAGGCCAGGAGAATGGGGATCAAGTGGAAAGATTTTCAGTTACCGAGATTCTTGGAGATAGATGAGGGGTCACACACGTCGATATACGCCCGGTTCGTGGCCGAGCCTTTTGAGCGCGGTTTCGGCGTCACCCTGGGTAACTCCCTGCGCCGGGTGTTGTTGTCCTCGATCGAAGGCAGCGCGGTGACGTCCGTCAAGATCGACGGCGTGCTTCACGAGTTCAGCACGATCGAGGGCATCCAGGAGGACGTGACGGATATCATCCTGAACATTAAGAACCTGATCCTGAGCAGTCACTCCCGCGCCGCGAAGACCATCTCTATCAAGAAGGACAAGGCGGGCGAGGTGACGGGCCGCGACATCATCACCGACGGCACCGTCGAGGTCCTCAATCCCGACCTGCACATCGCCACATTGAACAAGGACACGAAGTTCCACCTGGAGATGGAGGTCGGCCGGGGCCGCGGATTCGTGACGACCGAGCAAAACAAGAAGGACGAACAGCCGATCGGGGCGATCGTCGTGGACTCCGCCTTCTCGCCGGTCAAGCGCGTCTCCTACCACGTCGAGAATACCCGCGTGGGGCAGAAGACCGATTACGACCGCCTGATCCTTGAGGTCCACACCAATGGCAGCATCGACCCCAAGGAGGCGATGCTGTATGCCGCCAATATCCTGCGCGGCCACCTGGACGTCTTCATGAACCTCGGCGAGATCCCCGAGGAACTCGAGGAAGAGGACCTGATGAGTCCGGAAGAGGCCCAGATGTACGAGAAGCTGCGCATGTCGATCTCGGAGTTGGAGCTTTCCGTGCGCAGTTCCAACTGCCTGCGCGAGGCGAACATCAAGACGATTGCGGACCTCGTGCGCAAGTCCGAGAGCGAGCTCTTGGGCCTGCGCAACTTCGGCAAGAAGTCCCTGACCGAGGTCAAAGAGCTCATCGTGGGGATGGCGCTGACGCTCGGCATGCCGATCGATGATAAAAAACTCAAGTTTGAGAAGTAGACGCTTGGACAGACCATGAGGCACAGACACAAAACACAGAAGCTTTCCCGTTTCAGTTCGTATTATGAGGCGACGATCCGGTCGCTGGCGCGCGCCGTGCTCCTGCATCAGCGCATCGTCACGACGCAGGTGCGGGCCAAGCTGGCCCGTCAGCTGGTGGAGCGTCTCATCACGATGGGCAAGCAAGCGGATTCTCTTGCGGCCCGCCGGCGGGCCTATGCCTATTTGAACGATCACCGGTTGGTCAGCCGTCTCTTTAATGAGGTGGCGCCGATGTTCACCGAGCACAACGGCGGTTACACCCGCATCATTGCGTACAAGCGGCGCCGCGGAGACAACGCCCAACTGGTGGTCCTGGAGCTTTCTTCCCAAAAAGAGAGCCTGCGGGCGGCGATACCCAAGGACAAGCAGGAAGAGAAAAAGCGCACCGCGGAACGCGTGCGGGCCGCGCTTCAGGCCGACAAAGATCAGGACGTCGAGCAGGCACCCCAAGACGCGGCCTCCGCCGGGGCGACCGATGAATCGAAGAAGCCCAAGAAGTCGCCGGCCGGCCTCGGCAAGCTTTTTAAGAAGAAGTCGGAATAACCTGACAGGCATCTTCTCCCATGGCCTTATCGCGTCGAGCCAAGGAAGTCAGTCCGTCCGCCACCTTGCAGATTACGGCCGCTGCCAAGCGGATGATCAAGGAGGGCGTCGATGTCGTGCCCTTCGGCGCGGGCGAACCGGACTTTGACACCCCCCAGGTGATCAAGGCGGCCGCGATCGAGGCGCTCAGAAGTGGTTTCACCCGCTACACGCCGACCACCGGCATCCCCGAACTCAAAGAAGCGATCGTCAAAAAATTCAAGGCCGAGAACGGCCTGGACGTGGACGTCTCCTGGGTCATCGTCTCCTGCGGGGCGAAGCACTCGCTGTATAATGCCCTGCAGGCCCTGATCGACGCGGGCGACGAGGTCTTGATCCCCGTGCCGTACTGGGTGAGCTATCCCGAGATGGTCAAGCTCGCCGGCGGGCGGCCGGTCCCCGTCGTCACGCGGGCGGCCGACGGCTTCAAGGTGAATGCGTCCCTTCTCAAAAAAGCGGTTTCCCCCAAGACAAAGGCCTTGATCCTGAATAGCCCGTCGAATCCGTGCGGGGTCGTCTATCGCAGGCAGGATCTCAAGGCCCTGGCGGACTTCTGCGTGAAGCACGACATCACCTGCATCAGCGATGAGATCTACGAGAAGATCATCTTCGACGGGATCACGCACGTCTCCATCGCGAGCCTCTCCGAGGAGATGAAGAAACGGACCGTCACGGTCAGCGGCTTTTCCAAGTCCTTCGCGATGACGGGCTGGCGCCTGGGGTATCTGGCGGCGGATCCCGCTCTCGCCAAGGCGATGGCGAACATCCAGGACCACTCGACGTCTAATCCGACCTCTTTTGCCCAGAAGGGGGCCCTGGCGGCCTTCACGCTGGGGGAGGACTTCTTTGCGGAGATCAAGAGGACCTTCCAGGACCGCCGGGATTATATCGTCGGGCGCCTCGACGCCATGAAGGGCAAGCTCGGCTACACGTTGCCCGAAGGCGCCTTCTACATCTTTGTCGATATCTCGAAGACGGGCCTTGATTCGTTCACGTTCGCCAAGCGGCTCCTGGAGGAGAAGCACGTCGCCGTGATCCCGGGCGCGCCGTTCGGGGCGGACACGCATGTGCGCCTGAGTTTTGCCACCGGCATGGAGACGATCAAGAAGGGCCTTGACCGCATCGAGGAGTGGTTGTAATTTTTAAAACCAGTTTCCATCGGAAGAAATAACGAATTGAAATGGGTAAGACGATAGCGGAAAAGATATTGAGTCAGCACGCGGGACAGGATCTGCGCGCCGGCGGTTTCTGCGTTGCCCCTGTGGATTTTTGCTTCGGCCAGGACGGCACGAGCAAGATCATCGCGGACCGCTTCCGGGCCCTGGGCGTCAAACAGGTCTTTGACCCGGGCCGGTCCGCCATCGTCCTGGACCACAGCGCGCCTTCGCCGAACATGGGCGTCTCCGCCGTCCACAAAGAACTGCGCGATTTTGCAAGAGAGTACGGTCTGCGCCTCTACGACGTCGGCTGCGGGGTCTGCCACCAGGTGATCCCGGAGATGGGCCACGTCCTGCCCGGCGACCTCGTTTTGGGCGCGGACTCGCATACCTGCACTTACGGAGCCCTCGGGGCTCTGGCGACGGGCGTGGGTTCGACGGATCTGGCCGTCACCCTGGCCTGCGGCAAGAACTGGTTTAAGGTTCCGGAGTCGATCAAGATCGTCCTCAAGGGCGCGATGCCGCGGGGCGTCTATTCCAAAGACATCATCCTGCGTATCATCGGGGATCTCAGAGCGGACGGCGCGACCTACAAATCCGTGGAATTTTACGGTAAGACCCTTGATGTCATGAGCATGGACGCGCGTTTCACCGTCTGCAACATGGGCGTCGAGATGGGCGCCAAGTTCAGCCTCATCCCGCCGGACAAGACGACGCTGACGTGGGTCCTGGGCCGCAACAAGACGCGCAAGGCCAATCCCCAGCGCGCCGACAAAGACGCGTCGTACGCCATGGTCAAGGAATACGACGTCTCGGCGCTGGTGCCGCAGCTAGCCCGGCCGCACGCCGTAGACAACAACGCCGCGGTCGAAGAGGCCGCCGGTCAGCCGGTTCAGGAGGCGTTCCTGGGGACGTGCACGAACGGACGTTACGAAGACCTGTTCATCGCGGCGCGCATGTTGCGCGGCCGCCGGATCCATCCGGACGTGCGTCTTATCGTGGCGCCGGCCTCCCGTGACATCTACCTTTTGGCCGTCAAGCGCGGCATCATTGCGACGCTCATCGAGGCCGGCGCGAGCGTGGTGACGCCGGGGTGCGGTCCGTGCGTCGGCACGCACAGCGGCGTTCCGTCGGCCGGCGAGACGGTCATCTCGACGGCCAACCGTAACTTCAAGGGCCGCATGGGCCAGCCCGAGGCGTCTATTTATCTGGCGTCTCCCGCCACGGTCGTCGCCTCGGCTTTGGACGGCAAGATCACGGACCCGAGAAAGTATTTATAATAGTCTTCGCTTTGAGCGGTCGATACGATAAGGGGGTTTGACATGGAGCTCAGAGAATTACTGGTCTTGACGATCGACAAAAAGGCATCCGATCTGCACCTCACGGAAGGCATGCCTCCCATCCTGCGCATTGACGGCCGCCTGACCTTGGCGGACCTGCCGAAGTTGACCCGCGAGGATTCCAAGAGGTTGATCTACAGCGTTCTGACCAACGAGCAGAAGGAGAAGTTCGAGGCGTCTTGGGAGCTGGACCTTTCTGTCGCCATGCAGGGGATGGACCGGTTCCGCGTCAACGTCCACATCCAGCGCGGCAGCGTCGAGGCCGCCTTCCGGCGCATCCCGCTCGAGATCCCCAAGCTCCAGGATTTGTCTTTGCCGGCGATCGTCTCGGACCTGGCGCGCAAGCCCAATGGTCTGGTGCTCATCACCGGCCCGACGGGCGTGGGCAAGACCACCAGCATGGCGGCGATGATCGACCTGATCAACACCGAGCGCCAGGAGATGATCGTCTCGATCGAGGACCCGATCGAGTTCCTGCATAAGAATAAGCGCAGCATCATCAAGCAGCGCGAGGTCTTCTCCGATACCAAGTCGTTCGCCGAGGCGTTGCGCCACGCCCTGCGTCAGGACCCCGACGTCATCTTCGTCGGCGAAATGCGTGATCTCGAAACGATCTCAACGGCCCTGACGGCGGCCGAGACAGGCCATCTGGTCCTGGCGACGTTGCACACGCCGGACGCCCCGCAGACCGTCGAGCGCATCATCGACGTCTTCCCTCCGTACCAGCAGCAGCAGGTTAAGCTGCAGCTGGCGGATTGTCTTCAGGGCGTCGTGTCGCAGCTCCTCTTGCCGCGTTCGAGCGGGGTGGGCCGCATCGTCTGCACCGAGATCATGATCGGCACGCCGGCCATCAGGAATCTCGTGCGCGAACAGGAGATCGAGCAGATCCCGACCCTGATCCAGACGGGCCAGCAGTACGGCATGCGCACCATGGATAAATCCTTGAAAGAACTCTACAAGGCCGGCATCATCACGTATGAGACGGCCCTGGCCAAGGCCAAGCACGTCGAGGAGTTCAAGAACCTATGATCCTCAAGGGGCGATCCTATAAGGTCGGCGACGACATCAACACCGATTACATCATCTCGGGTCGCTACAAGTTTGCCATCACCGACATGAAGGAGTTGGCCAAGCACCTCATGGAGGATATCGACCCGACCCTCGTCTCCCGGCTTAAGCCCGGCGTCTCGCTTTTGGTGGCAGGCAAGAACTTCGGCATGGGCTCTTCCCGCGAACAGGCGCCGCTCGTCATCAAGGAGGCGGGAATCGTCGGCGTGGTGGCCAAGAGCTTCGCGCGCATCTTTTACCGCAACGCCATCAACATCGGCCTGCCGCTCATCGAGGCCGAGACGAAGAATATCAATGAAGGGGATGCCCTCGAGATCGACCTTGAAAAGGGTCTCTTGAAGAATACGACCCGCAAGAGTGAGATCCAGATCCTGCCGCTTCCTCCCGTCATGCGCCGGCTCCTGGCCGACGGCGGGGTGGTGGCGCACTTCAAAAAACACGGGGGCATCACGCTATGAAGAACAGACACACCATTACCCTTATCCCCGGCGACGGCATCGGTCCCGAGGTGACGCTGGCGATGCGGCGCTGTGTCGAGGCGACGGGTGTGGCCGTCGCCTGGGAGGAGTTTGAGGCCGGTGCGCACGGGGTCAAGAAGTTCGGCACGCCGCTGCCGGAAGGCATCGTCGCCTCCATCAAGAAAAACAGGGTGGCGATCAAGGGACCGATCGTGACGCCCGTGGGCAGCGGTTTTCGTTCGGTCAATGTTCAGCTGCGCCATGACCTGGACCTGTATGTGTGTCTGCGTCCGGCCAAGTCCATCCCCGGCGTGCGGGCGCCGTATGAGAACGTGGACCTTGTCATCGTGCGCGAGAACAGCGAGGACCTTTATATCGGTATCGAATTCGAGCAGGGGACGCCGGGCGCCGCCGAGGTGATCCGAATCGTCAACCGGCTCAATCCCCAAAAGCAGATCCGTCTGGATTCCGGGATTTCCATCAAGCCCATTTCGCGCCGTGCGAGTGAGCGCGTGATCCGTTTTGCCTTTGAGTACGCGCTCAAGAACGGCCGCAAGAAGGTGACGGCCGTGCACAAGGCCAATATCATGAAGTACACCGACGGGCTCTTTTTGGGCGTTGCCCGCGAGGTGGCCGCGGAGTACGAGGGGCGGGTTGGTTTCAGCGACGCGATCGTGGATAACCTGAGCATGCAGTTGGTGCTGCGGCCGCACAACTTCGACGTGCTCGTTCTGCCGAACCTCTACGGTGACATCATCTCAGATCTGTGCGCCGGGCTCGTCGGCGGGTTGGGCGTGGCGCCGGGCGCAAACATCGGTGACGGGATAGCGCTCTTTGAGCCGGTCCACGGCTCGGCTCCCAAGTACGCGGGCC
>CAZCSY010000068.1:0-8218 GCA_964501505.1 uncultured Planctomycetia bacterium | reverse complement strand
TCGGTCAACTCGGGAAAGGTCTTCAGGGTCTCGACGACCTCGCCGGCCCGCTCCCCGCAGGCGGCGATGATGACGATGTCGACCTCGGCGTGGCGGCTCGTCAATTGCTGCAGGACGGTCTTGCCCGCGCCAAAGGGCCCCGGGATACAGTACGTGCCGCCGCGCGCGACCGGGAAGAACGAATCGATGAGACGCATCTTGGTGACGAGCGGCTCCCCGGGTTTGAGTCTTTCCGCATAGGCGCGGATCGGCATCTTTACCGGCCAGCTTTGCTTGAGAAGACACGACACCTCGCGTCCCCTGGCGTCTTTGAGGCGGGCGATCTCGTCGGTGACGCGATAGCTGCCCGCCTCGGCGATGGACGCCACCTCCCAGCGACCCGTCAATCCAAAGGGAGCCATAATGGCATGCTCAAGGATCTTCTCCGGCACGGTGCCGAGCTTCATGCCCGCACGCACCTTGTCCCCGGCCTTGACGCCGGGCGTGAATTCCCACGCGGCCTTGTCCGATAAGGCCGGGATATAGACCCCGCGTTTTAAAAAGACACCACTCTTCTCGGCGAGCTCCGGCAGGGGATTCTGCAGGCCGTCGAAGATCTGGCCCAGCATGCCGGGGCCCAGCTCCACTGACAGAAGCTCGTTCGTGAAGGTGGCCTCGTCGCCGACCTTGAGCCGCGTCGTCGTCTCGTACACCTGGGCCTCGGCCTTCTGGCCCCGGACGCGGATCACCTCGGCCTTGAGACGATCCTCGCCGCAGTGGATATAGGCCACCTCGTTCTGGACGACGAAGGTGTCGAACGCGATCGCCGCCATGTTCCCGTTGATGGCCGTGACTCTTCCTTTTCTCTGATCTGACATCATAGTTCCCTCATGCATGCGTCGCTATCAGAGGCCTAACGCATCGAGCGCCTTTCGGGCGTCGGCCTCCCGGATCCTCTGCCACCGTTCGAGGATCAAGAGCTTCAATCCGTAAAGCACGAGCGCCTCGGTGTCAAAGTAATGACCGAGACTCCACGTCTCCAGCCACTCCCAGCGGGCCGCGTCGAGCATCCGCTCGGACTCCAGGATGTCGGGGTGCCGGCTCGCTGCGAGGGCCAGATGCGTGACAGACGTCTGGACGCCCGCGTCGCCGGGCAGGTACGCCTGGGCGTCGCCGCGCAGGTACCTTGCCGCGTCCTTGTGCTGGCGCGCCGCGCGGACCTTCGCGAGTTCGTTGCCGAGCGTCCGCTCAAAGGACGCCCAGGCCCTGAGCACGGCGGGCCGGGCCGTCTCCTCGACGGCCGCGCCCTGACGCATCTTTTCCAGAAGAGCGGACTCCTCCTCGCTGACGAGGCCGCGGCATGTCGCTTGAAAAGCCTCAAAAGACAGGGGGGACTTGACCCCAAAGTGCAACATGGGCAACGATGCCAGGAGATACGCGTAATAACCGGCCATGAAAACTCAGCCTTCCTTGTTGGTCTCCTGCGTCAGCGGTCCGGTCCGGCTCGGTCTCCTGCGTCAGCGGTCCGGCTCGGTCTCCTGCTTCAGCAGTTCGGCCAATTTGGGCCGCAGGTACTTCCCGAGGTACTCGGCGAGGGTCTTGTCCGAAAAATCAAAATGGGACTTGCCTGCGTCAAAGCTGATGACAAACCCGCCGCCGATATCCTCGTCTTCTTTCAGAATGATGTCTTTCTTGAGTTCTTTCTTCAACGGACCCAGAAACCCCTCCTTGAGTCTTTCGGCATCCTGCCTATTCAAGGAAACCTCGATGTTGCCCTCCGAGACCTTCGCCTCTTTGACCAGATGGGTGATGAGCTGGGTCATCTCTTCGACCGTCAGGGCCCTGCGCACTTCCTCGGCGATGAGCCGGTCGAGCGTCGCGGTGATCTCTTGCCGCAACGAAAGGAGCAGGTCGCGGCCCGCCTGCCGGAGGCTGGCGCGCGACGCCGTCTCCTCCTGCCTGATCTTCTCCTGGGCCTCTTCCCGCAGCCTCTGGGCCACGGTCCGGGTCTTCGCCAGCAGCTCTTCCGCGCGCTCCCTGGCCGCCCGCTCTATCTCCCCGGCCTTCTTCTGGCCCGCCTCGACGCCCTCGTGTTTGATCTTTTCGATAAGTGTCTTGAGCTCCTCAGGCATGTCCGTCTCCTCAACCTTTTTTGCCTCTGATATCTTTCTTTAAAGAACACACCACCTTCAGCGGGTCCGGCGCCTGGACGACCGGCCGACCCACGACGAGATAGTTGCTGCCCGCACGCACCGCCTGCCGAGGCGTGGCCACGCGCCTCTGATCGCCGGCCGCCGCCCCGCACGGCCGGATACCCGGCGTGATGATGAGAAATTTCTTACCTAATATCTTGCGCAGCCTGGCGCACTCATGCACCGAGGCCACGACGCCGTGGACGCCGGCCTCTTGGGCCAGCCGCGCCCGGCGCACGACCTCTTTTTGTGTCTCGGGTAAGACCTGGCTCGTCAACACGGTCACGGCGACGATACGCGGCGGCCGGCGCGCGCGCTGTCCCCGACTCCTCTTTGTCTTCGCGGCCTCCACGGCGGCCCTGAGCATCTCGGGGCCGCCCTGGGCGTGCACCGTCATCATGGCGACACCCAGCTCCGCCGCCGCCCGCACGGCGTTGGCAACGGTGTTCGGGATATCGTGAAACTTCAGATCGAGGAAGACCTCGCCGCCCTTGGCCCTGATGTAACGGATGATCCGCGGCCCGCACAGCGTGAAGAGCTGGCTGCCGACCTTGAAAAACTTCACCTCCGGCATCAGCCGGTCCACCAGCTTCGTCGCCCTCAGCCAGCCCGGTACATCCAGCGCGACGATCAACTCCACCTTCATTCCCCCTCCACCCTCAAAGATGACACCAAAAGACCTGGTCTTTGAGTGTCAGTTTTGGCCGGTCTTGAGCGAACCGACCAACTCCTTTATATCGCGGATCTTGTGTTCTTTGCAATAGGCTTCTATCCCCCGGGCGATCTCGGCAGAGACCGCGGGGTCGACGAAGTTTGCCGTGCCCACGGCAACGGCGCTGGCGCCGGCGATCAGGAACTCGATCGCGTCGCGCGCGGTCATGATGCCGCCCATGCCGATGACGGGAACCTTCACCTTCTGCGCGACCTCCCAGACCATGCGCAAAGCGATGGGCTTGACGGCCGGACCGCTCAGGCCGCCGGTGACGTTGCCCAGCACCGAACGCCTCGTTGCGACGTCGATGGCCATTCCGATGAGCGTGTTGATAAGGCTCAGGCCGTCCGCGCCGGCCTCCTCGGCCGCGACGGCGATCTCGGTGATGTCGCGGACATTGGGCGAGAGCTTGACAATGACAGGCTTGGACGTCGCCCGGCGCGCCCGTGTCACGGCCTCACGGGTGAGCGCGGGGTCCTGCGCGATGAGCCTGTCCGGGCATTCGATGTTCGGACAGGAGATGTTCAGCTCATAGGCGCTGATAGCCGCGCAGGCGTCCAGGCGCCCGATGACCTCGGCGTACTCCGCGCGGGTGTGGCCGCCGATGCTGACGATGACTGCCGTCGGAAAATCCGTGTAGAGCGGGACCTTCTCGGCGAGGAAGCGGTCCACGCCGTCGTTCTGGAGGCCGATGGCGTTGAGCATCCCGCCGGTCGTCTCATAGACGCGCGGCGGCGCATTGCCCGGCCACGGCTCTTTCGTGATCGTCTTGGTAACCACGGCCCCGAGGGCGGCCGCATCGACATAATCCCCGAATTCATCCCCGTAGCCGAACGTGCCGGACGCGACGCACACCGGATTTTTGAGCGTCAAATTGCCGATCTTAACGGATAACTGCGGTTTCATCCTGCCTCACTTGCCTACGATCATGCGTGCCGCGATCACGAGCAGATAGACACCAAAGACGCGCTTCAGGATGAGATCGGGGACATGCTGGACGACGATGGCTCCGAGGTACCCCCCGACGAAAAATCCCAGGGCGATCAACGCCGCCGGCCCGATCTTCACGTGGCCTGCCTGATAGTACCGCCATGCCGCCAGAAGCCCGATCGGCGGCACCATGGCCGCCAGGATCGTCCCCTGCGCGTCGTGCTGGGTGAAGCCATAGAGGAGGACCAGCGCCGGCACGACCATGGATGCCCCGCCGATCCCCAGGAGCCCGCCGAGTATCCCCGTCACCAGCCCCAATAATAGATACGACCCATGCATTGTAAACCTCACTTTAAGCCCGGTTCGGCGTAAGCCCGTTTGGGCGTAAATCTGTTTCAGCGGCCGGCCCGACCCTACCCTCGAGTGGCGATGGTCGTGCCGCCTGCGCCAGCTACCCCCACACGATATCGGCCGCGTCGAAGACCGGGCCGTCGTGACAGATGCGCCGATAGCCCGACACCGTGCGGATCGCGCAGCCGAGGCACGCGCCCAGGCCGCAGCCCATAAACTCTTCCAAAGAGACGTACGCCGGCACGCCGTGCGCGCGCGCCGCCGTTGAAACGGCCGCCAGCATCGGCTTGGGGCCGCAGGCGCAGACCGCCACGCCGCAGCCGCCAACCGCCGCAGCGCGGCCGCCGACCGCCGCGTTGCGGCGTTCGCCGACGGACAGCTCTCTCTCAAGGAGAGCCGTGACAAGACCCTTCGCGCCCTTTGAGCCGTCATCGGTCGCGACCCGCACCCGGCAGCCCAAATCCTTAAAAGCCTCCTCCCCGACCAGATGGCCCCGGACCCTCGCCCCGATCAGCACGGTGATCTTTCGCCTTTCGGTCAATCTCCTGGCCAGGAAATACAGCGGTGCCACGCCCATGCCGCCGGCGACAAGGATAACCTGCTTCGCGCGCGCAAGCGCCTTAAGGTCAAAACCGCGACCCAGGGGGCCGAGGATATCGACGGGGCTGCCGGCTGGTTTTTCAGAAAGCAGCCGTGTCCCCTTGCCGACGACCTCATAGATGATCTTTAAAAGAGACCGCGAACCCTTACGGGAAGGGACGATGTCATGGATAGAGAGCGGCCGACGCAACAAGGGATCGCAGGAATCCTCGATGCGCACGTGCGCAAACTGGCCCGGGACGGCTTTTGCGAACGCCCCTTTCGACACCTCTAATTCGAGAAGAAAGCGTCTATGTGCCAGGCGCCTCTGGCGCACGATCCGGATCCTCATACACCCCCCGTGCCGGCTGACAGCGACTTTTCTCTTTCTGCCGGCTGACGCCGGCTCTGGACGACCTGACGGAAAAGATTCAGCCCCTCGCCGCGGTTCTCCTGTGAGATCTGTGTCTGGCGGGCCGCCTCTTCCAGGACCCCCCTGTCCAGCGCGTCGAACGACAACGACGTCGCCTTCACGGCCTCTTGATACGTCTCGTGCGACGTCCGAAAGGCCGGCGGCACCGCAAGACGGCTCAACTCATCGTAGAGATCATGCATATAGCTCTTGGCCAGCTCAAAGTCCTCCTTGGTGGCCACGGAGAGGTCCGCATACATCGTATCGATGACGACGAACTTGGGCGCGTAGCGCTGGGTGATCTCGCCGAACTCCTGATAATACGCAAACTCCGCTTCGTCCAGGACCTCCTGGATCTCTTTAAGCGAGTACCACGACGTCGCATCGAAGACGCTCTTTTGTTCCTTGTTATAGAGCGACAGTTCGTAGGCGCTCTTTTCTTTGCCGACGTCGAACTTGACCTTCTCCACCTCTTTCAGAAAGGGGATCTGGCGCTGGGCGGAATCTTTTTCCATGTCCACGTGATCGACTTCCTCGACGAAAAAGCTCAGCCGTATCTCTTCGTCTCCCGCCCTGACGGCAAAGAGGGTACGCCGGTCGGACTGGCCGACGACCGTCCCCTCGTAGACCTTGCCGTTTTTCAGAAAGATCTTATCCGCCCGCGCCTCCAGACCGGAGCCGAACAGGATCCCGGCGCCGCAGATCAACAGGACCGCGCTGCGAAGACGTCTCTTCATGTCAAGGCCTCGACGGTTAAGAACGATGGTATGCCTGTAAGGGTTTGACGTCCAAGCGCTTCTTCAACAGCACCTCGATCCCCGTCACCGAGGCCTGCGCCCCGGAGACCGTCGTGATGCACGGCACGCCGTGCATGATGGCGGTGGAGCGGATTTCCACCTCGTCCGCGCGCGGGACGCGGCCCGACGGGGTATTGACGATGAGGTGCACCTTGCCGTCCTTGAGTCCATCCAGGATGTTGGGGCGGCCCTCGCTCACCCGGTGTACCACCTCGACGGTGAGCCCCGACTTTTTGAGGACGCGCGCCGTGCCCTTTGTCGCGACGAGATCAAACCCCAGATCGACGAGGCGCTTGGCGACGAAGGTGATGGCCCGTTTGTCCTTGTCCCGGACGCTGATAAAGACCGTACCCCTCAAGGGCAGGTTCTGCCCGGCGGCGAGCTGGCTCTTCATGTACGCCCGTCCGAAGTCGTCGTCGATCCCCATCACCTCGCCGGTGGACTTCATCTCCGGCCCCAGCATGATATCGACGCCGGGGAAGCGGTTGAAGGGAAAGACCGACTCTTTGACGCAGGAGTACTCCGGGATGCGCTCCTCGGTGAAGCCCAGATCCTTGAGCTTGGCGCCGGCCATGACCTTGGCGGCAAGCCGGGCGAGCGGCACACCGATGGCCTTGGAGACAAACGGCACCGTGCGCGAGGCGCGCGGGTTGACTTCCAGGACATAGACCTTGTTGTCGCGCACGGCGTACTGGACGTTCATCAGACCGACGACGTTGAGTCCCCCGGCCAGGGCGACGCTCGCCTTGCGGATCCGATCGATCACCTCCTCGCCCAGGCTGTACGGCGGCAGGACCATCGCGGAGTCACCGGAGTGGATCCCCGCCTCTTCGATGTGCTCGAGGATCCCGCCGACGACGAAGGTCGTGCCGTCCGCGATCATGTCGACATCCACCTCGATGGCGTCCTCCAGAAACTTGTCGATGAGGACCGGGTACTCGCCGGAGACACGGCTTGCCTCGGCCATGAAGCGCTCAAGCGTCTCCTCGTCGTAGACGATCTCCATCGCGCGGCCGCCCAGGACGTAGGACGGGCGCACCAGCACCGGATACCCGACGCGGCCGGCCACGGCCTTCGCCTCCTCGACGGTACGGGCCGTGCCGTTGGGCGGCTGTTTCAATTTCAATCTATCCAGCAATCCCTTGAACTTCTCCCGGTCTTCGGCGATGTCGATGGACTCGGGTGCCGTGCCGATGATGTTGACGCCAGCCTCCTTCAATGCGAGCGTAAGGTTGAGCGGCGTCTGACCGCCCAGCTGCACGATGACCCCCCACGGGTCCTCCCGGCGCACGATGTTCAGGACGTCCTCGCGGGTCATGGGCTCAAAGTACAGCTTATCAGATGTATCGTAATCCGTCGAGACCGTCTCGGGGTTGCAGTTGACCATGATCGTCTCAAGGCCCATCTCCTTGAGCGCGAACGACGCGTGCACGCAGCAATAGTCAAATTCGATGCCCTGGCCGATGCGGTTGGGCCCGCCGCCCAGGATCATCACCTTTTTCTTCTCGTCGGGCCGCGCCTCGTCCTCCGTCTCATAGGTCGAGTAGAAGTAGGGCGTGACGGCCTCGAACTCCGCCGCGCACGTGTCGACGAGCTTGTAGGTCGTCTGGATGCCGCAGGACCGGCGCAGGACCTCCACCTCCTCTTCGCCCGCGCCCAAGAGAGTACCGAGCTGCCTGTCGGAGAAACCCATGGACTTGGCCTCCTGCAGGAGCTCCGGCGTGAGGCGCTCCTTCAGCGCCCCTGTTCCGGCGGCCGTCTTTTTGAGGACGCCCTCAAAATCGACGATCTCCTTGACGTTCTCCAAGAACCACCGGTCTATGAACGTGTACTGATGGACCTGTTCGACGTCGAGGCCCAACCGGAAGGCGTCGCCGATATAAAAGACGCGTTCGGCGGTGGGCACGCGCAGCTTCTTCTCGAGGAACTCCAGGAGGTGCGCGCGGCTCTCGAACTCCTTCTCGTTGAGAAGGGTATCCAGGCCGTGGCGCTTGATCTCGAGGGAACGCAGCCCCTTCTGGAGCGCCTCCTTGAAGGTCCGGCCGATGGCCATCGCCTCCCCGACGGACTTCATGGACGTGCCCAGCCGGCTGTCCGCGCCGGCGAACTTCTCAAAGGTGAAACGCGGGACCTTGACGACGCAGTAGTCGATCGCCGGCTCGAAAGAGGCCGGCGTCTCTTTCGTGATGTCGTTGGGGATCTCGTCGAGCGTGTAGCCGACGGCGAGCTTGGCCGCGATCTTGGCGATGGGGAAACCCGTCGCCTT
>CAZCSY010000067.1:0-8232 GCA_964501505.1 uncultured Planctomycetia bacterium | reverse complement strand
GGTCGCCTCCACATGGATAAAGACGAAGTCCAGGCGCTCCAGCGCCTTGAGGCCCGCCTCGGCCTTTCCCTGATAATTCGTGTCATAGTAACCGGTCGCCCCGGAGACCTCGATGACCTCAAGCCCCATGATCTTGCCCATACCTTTGATGAGGTCCACGGCCGAGATCACGGCGCCGCTCACGCCGAACTTCTCTTTAAAGATCGGGATGCGCGGCTTGAGGCCCTGTCCCCAGAGCCAGATCATGTTCGCGGGGTTCTCCTTGAGGTCCACGCGGACCTTGTTGACTTCGTGGCCGGCGAGAATCGCTTTCGAGCGTTCCATGAGGTCATGCAGGACCTCGGAGCCCTTGCCGCGCGGAAGGTGGCGCGTCACCTCCTGACCGAGGATGTCGTGCGGCGGGGTGCACGCGCATGCGGCGAGCGCCGCGACATCGATCCCTTTGAGCAGGAGCAGATGCCGGTAGCTGACGCCCGCGAAAAATGCCGTCGTCGTAGAGCCCATCCCCGCGTTCAACGCCTCGATCAGGACCGACGCCTCCTGACTGCTGATATGGCCGGCGCTATAATCCGCCATGCGGCCGTCCGAAACGGTGACGAGGTTACAGCGAAAGGCGATCTCGCCTTCCTTCAAATCGATGCCCAGATGGGCGGCCTCCAGGGGAGCCCGGCCCGTATAATATTTATTCGGATCATACCCGAGAATGGAAAGGTTCGCCACGTCAGAAGCGGGCGCCAGATTCGGGGGGATCGTCGTGACACGGACCAACATCCCCCGGCTGACGAGGTAATCCATATGAGGGGTCTGGGCCACCTCGAGGGGGGTCTTGCCGCCCAGCTGTTCAAGAGGCCTATCCGCCATGCCGTCGGGGACAAGGACCGCGTACTTCACTTGGAGAACCTCTCCTTCAGGATACGAAAGAGCTCCCGCGTGAGCTCTTTTCTTTTCAGACCGCGCACCGCCGCGTTCCTGTGCCCCAAGACGAACCCGCGATACTTGCCTCCGGTAAAACGGTTGGCCACGACGAGATCGGCGCCGCTCTTCCTCATCGCCTCCAGGGCGCGCTTCATCAAGACGGCGTCGCTGACGCCCGCCTCCAGCTTGAACATCACGAGAAACGCCTTCGGGTTCAAGGCCCGCAACCGCGCCACCAGCTTGGGCGCCCGGT
Organism: uncultured Planctomycetia bacterium; assembly: GCA_964501505.1. Taxonomy (GTDB): domain Bacteria; phylum Omnitrophota; class Gorgyraeia; order Velamenicoccales; family Velamenicoccaceae; genus CAZCSY01. Next base: position 7,064 of record CAZCSY010000067.1, on the reverse strand, counting down.
GCAAACGGATCGTCAGTGTCTTGTTATCGGAAGAGATCTTGCCCAGCACCGCACGCGCCTGATAATCGCTGACGGCGGCCACATGCAGGATGACGTGGTACTTCTCCCGCCCCAGCTCCACCTCGATCAACCGGCACAGCTCCTCGAAGTAGCGGAACCGGAAGATGCGCGCGCCCGGGACGTTGAACGGGTAACTCACCGTCCCGAGAAAGACGTCCACCTTCATGCCGTGGCGCACCGCCTCCTGGGCCAGGAAACTCCCCAATTCGCCCGTCGAGACGTTGCTGACGACACGCACGTCGTCGATAGCCACCCACGTGGGGCCGGCCGTGATCAAAATCTTCTTGCCGCGCAAAGGATTTTTCATCTCACACCCCGATCTCCTTGAGGATGGTCTTGAGCTTCGCGGGCAGAACCTTCGGTTTTGCGATGGAGGCGATCGCCCGGTCCGGATCCTTAAGACCGTGACCGGTCAGGATGCAGACGATGCGCGCCTGCGGATCGCGGCTCGCCGCCTCCTTGAAGTATCCGGCGCGCGTCAATTTAAGGACGCCCGCCACCGAGGCCGCCGATGCCGGCTCCACGAACACGCCTTCCCGCGCCGCCAAAAGCTTGTAAGCCGCAAGGATCTCTTTGTCCGTCACGGTGTCGATCAGCCCGCCCGACTCGTCGCGCGCCGCCTCCGCCTTCTTCCAGCTGGCCGGATTGCCGATCTTGATGGCCGTCGCGATCGTCTTGGGATTCTTGACGGGCTTGCCCTTGACGATGGGCGCCGCGCCCGCTGCCTGAAAACCGAGCATCCTGGGCAGTTGTCGCGAGATCCCCGCCGCGCGATACTCCTGATACCCTTTCCAGTACGCGGTGATGTTGCCGGCGTTGCCGACCGGAATGGCGAGGAACTCCGGCGCATCACCGAGGTCATCGCAGATCTCAAAGGCACCGGTCTTCTGTCCCTCGATACGGTACGGATTCAACGAATTGACGAGGGTGACCGGATAGTTGTCGGTGATCGTCCGCACCAGGCTCAGGGCCTCGTCAAAGTTGCCGCGGATCGCCAAGACCTGGGCGCCGTGGATCAACGCCTGGGCGAGCTTGCCCAGGGCGATGTTGCCCTCGGGTATAAGGACCACACACTTGAGCCCGGCGCGCACGGCGTAGGCCGCGGCCGAAGCGGAGGTGTTGCCTGTCGAGGCGCACATGACGATGCGCGCCCCCTCTTCCTTGGCCTTGGTGATCGCCATCGTCATGCCGCGGTCCTTGAAAGAGCCCGTCGGGTGCATCCCCTCGTACTTGAGATAGACGCGGCAGCCCGTCATCCCGGAGAGGACACCCGAGGCGATGAGCGGGGTGCGCCCTTCATGGAGCGAGACGATGGGCGTGTCGTCGGTGACGGGCAGGAAACGGCGATACAGGTCTATCAAACCGCGGTAAGCCACGTTAAAAATCCTCCATCCGGATCTTGACGGTCTTTCCTTTTATGATGGCGAGCCGGTCGATGGCCTCAAGGGCCCGGCGCAGATCCTTTTCCTGCGCGTCGTGCGTGATCATGACGACGGGCACGAACTTGGCGCGTTTGCGCTCCTTCTGGTTCACCTGGGCGATACCGATATGATACCGGCCCAGGACGCCGGAGATCTTGGCGAAGACACCGGGCTTATCGATGGCCATAAACCTCAGGTAGTACCGGCTGCGGATCTCGTCGGTCTTGCGGATCCGGCGTACCGAGGGCCTGGCCGCCAACAGGGGCTGACCCGGCAACTCGCCCCGCGCCAGGTCCACCAGGTCGCTGACCACGGCCGATGTCGTAGGGAATGTCCCCGCCCCCCGGCCGTAAAAGAGCATGTCGCCGACCATGTCCCCGCGCAGGAGGACCGCGTTGAAGACGCCGTTGACGGCCGCGAGCATGTGGTCTTCGGGCAGGAGCGTCGGGTGCACACGCACCTCCAGGTCCTTGCCGGACTTCTTGGCGATGGCCAGCGGCTTAATCACGCAGCCCATGTCCCGCGCATAGCGCACGTCCATCTCTTTGATGCCGGCGATCCCCTCGCGCACGACGCTCTCAAAAGGCACGTGCTTGGCGAACAAGAGGTAGCTCAGGACGACCAGCTTGTGCGCGGCGTCTATCCCTTCTATGTCAAAACGCGCATGGCGCTCGGCATAACCCTTCTTTTTTGCCCGGGCAAGCGCCTCGGCAAAACTCAGAGACTCCTGCGACATCTTAGACAAGAGATAATTCGACGTCCCGTTGATGATGCCGTAGAGAGATTCGATGCGGTTGACCAGCAGCCCTTCGCGCAGCGCCTTGATGATGGGTATGCCGCCGCAGACCGATGCTTCGAATTTCAGTTGACGGTGGCGGTGGCGCGCCACGGACAAGAGCTCCGGCATGTCCTGGGCGAGGAGCGCCTTGTTGGCCGTCACCACGTGCTTGCCCTTGTTCAGGGCCTGGATGATGATGTCCTTGGCTGGACGGATCCCGCCGATCAGCTCGACGACCACCTCGATCTTTGCGTCCTCGATGACATCCTTGGGTCGGGTCGTGAACGATGAAGCCGGGATGCCCAGCCGCGCCCCCTGTCCCCTGCGTGCATCGCAGGCCAGGACGACCTGCAGGTCGACACCGCTGCGCTCACGGATCAGGTGGCGCCTGCGGCGCAGCGCCTTGACGACACCCGAACCCACCGTCCCCAAACCGATAATCCCAATATGCAGTTTTTTCACCGGTTCTTCTCCTTTATCCCTAACGACCTCTTCACGCGAACAAACGCGCAAGCCAGGCATCGAGGCTATAGCGACCCGGGCCGATAAACGTCAGCCCGAAAAAGATGACGCCGTCCTCGAGGGCGTGTGCGGCGCCGGAAAGGCCGTCTCCCTTCTGAAAGTGCATGCGGGCCGCGACGACCATGGTCACCAAAAGAAGCACGGTGAAGAACCTGAAGAAGAGCCCCAGGACCAGGCATGCGCCGCCCACAAGCTCAGCGAAAGCGGCCATAAACCCCCAGAAGACCGGCACGACGGTGATGCCGAAACCACCCATGGCCTGGCCGAACTGGGCCCACCGCTCAGGTCCTCCAAACATCTTCGGCGCCCCATGATAGATAAACATGATGCCCAAACCGACCCGGATGACGAGAAGACCGATATCGGCCTGATGAATGAACTTCTCCCAAAGCATGGTTCCCTTTCTTTTCACGCGGCCCGACAAAAAATCAGTCGGGGAGAGCGGACTCGAACCGCTGACCCCCTGAACCCCATTCAGGTGCGCTACCAAACTGCGCCACTCCCCGATTTGCCCTCATTTAATACCCCACAAATCGCCCCAGCTCACCCTCACGCGAAATCCCGTGAGCCGGGGCAAAGAGAGCGTCCCTCAACCATCTTCGCCCTGCTCCGCACCCTCACCTTTTCATGAACCCCATTTCCCCCGCCGGAACCCGTGCCGGGCGGGGCGACAAAAAGTTCTACTCGCTCTTTCGCCGGCGCGCCATCAGATAATCCACGGCGCGGCGCGGCGATTTGTTCCTGAAAAGAACCTTATGGATCTCCTGCGTGATGGGCATCTCGATGCCGTACTTACCGGCAAGGCGATGGGCCGAGCGCGTGGTGGGCACGCCCTCTGCCACCATCTTCATGCGACCGATAATGGACTCAAGCGAACGTCCCTTGCCGATCGCCTCGCCTACATAATGATTCCGGCTCAGGCCGCTGAAGCACGTCGTCACGAGATCTCCTAATCCGGCGATGCCGGCAAAGGTGTCCCGGCGCGCGCCCATCGCCGCGCCCAGACGCCCCATCTCCGCGAGGCCCCGAGAGACTATCGCCGCCTTGGTATTCGTGCCAAAGCCCAACCCGTCGGAGATGCCGCAGGCGATGGCGATGATATTCTTGAGACTACCGCCAAGCTCCACCCCCATCACGTCGGCGTTGGTGTAGACCCGAAAGGCCGGCGTCATGAAGAGAGCCTGCACGGCGGTCCTCAGGGCCTCATCGTGCGAGGCCGCGACCGCCGTCGAAGGAATCCCCCGGGCCACCTCCCTGGCGATCGTCGGCCCGGAAAGGACGGCCAGCCGCTGTGTCCCCCAAACCTCTCGGATGACCTGCGTCATGCGCATCAGCGACGTCACCTCGATACCTTTAACGACGCTCACCACCGCGCACGACGGTGGGACAAAATCCCTGGTACGCCTTAAAACGGACCGCAGGTGCTCCGAAGGGACAGCCACCACGATCGCATCCGCCGATGTCAAGACTTCCGGGCGCGACGTGACAGCGATGCCCCTGGGTATTGTCACCCCCTTTAAGTAATACGGGTTACGCCGCGTCCTGTCAATAATCTTCGCGTACTCCGGAAACGCGCTCCAGAGAACGACAGATGCCCCTTTCCTGAAGAGCAATATGGCCAAGGTCGTTCCCCAGCCTCCGTCCCCCATGACCACGATGCGCTTAAACGGCATGGATTATCTATTACCCCTTGTGATAAAAAAGGTTACGCTTTTAGTGTAGGCGTAATTCACAAATTTTACTATATCGGAAGGGGGATGTCAACAGGAGTTACTCGTTGTTTGGGCAGGGAGCGAAAGGTGGCGCCCCACGGCCTTGCAGTCGTAAGACCTTTACCCTGCACCAACCCGGTGTTTGACGGGGCGGAAGGGTATCGCTGGGCACCGAATAACAAGCAGCCACCGATTCCTGTCGGCGGAATTTCATTTCCAGCCGCAGCGCGATCAGGCCGTGCGCAGCGCCAATTCCTTGATCTCCCAGAGGTGACGGCGCGTCTCATCTTCGCCCCGACGGACCAGGTCCTCGATATTCTTGAAGTCCGCCCAGGGTACGGCCGTCACATCCGGATGCAAGACCACGTCCGACTGGCTCAGCGCATTGGCCTGGGCCAACAGATACTCCATGGATTGGACGCTTGAAATGATCACGTCAAAAATATTCGGCTCGAAGAATCCCAGCACGCGACGCCGGAAAAACCACTGGCACGCCGCCACCGCGCGCCAGCGGGAGAGACTCTTGCGACGGTCCTTTTTGAGCAACGCGTACGTCCGCTCAAAATCATCGGCGCTCGGCAGGACGTTCACGGCGACGATCTTCTCCACGCCGTTATCGAGACACACGTCCGTCGGCAACGGGTTCAGGACACCGCCGTCTATATAATAGTGGTCGGCGATCCGGAACGGCTCAAAGACGCCCGGGATCGCGACGCTCGCCATCACCGCATCCTTCAGGCGACCGCTGTCGAAAACGACCGCCTTCATGCCCAGGGCGTCGCACGCCACCACCTTGAAAGGCCGCTTGATGTCATGAAAGGTCATGTCCCCGAGATATTTATCCAGAAAACGGTAGATGTGTCTTCCTTTCAGGAGGCCCCGCAACGGAAAGGCCAGGTCGTCCCATCCGAAGAGGTACCTGCGGCTGCGGTTCTCCATGATGATCTTCTCCACCTCGAGCGCACTGTAGCCGCAGCACCACAGCGCTCCGATCAGCGCCCCGATGCTCGAGCCGCAGACAAAATCAATATCGACTCCCTCCTCCTCCAGCACCTTGAGGACCCCGATATGGGAGATCCCCATCGCCGAGCCGCTGCCCAAAACCAGACCCACCTGAACCTCACCCATCTGGCGCGCGACGCGACGCACCACCCCGGCATAGCCCTCGTCGTACGTCTGATCCAGGACACGATACTCCTCATCCTCCAGATACGGCAGCGTGGCATAGACCGGCTGATGGAAGATTACCTCGGGTGGGAGGCTCGACAACTTCTGCCCCTGGCCGTGCACATGCCTGTCTTCAAGGAGGACGAGCTTCGTCCGTTTTTTAAATTCAGCGGCCTGCCAGAGTCCCCAGGCGTCCATCCTCTTCATCATGCTACGCAGCACCTCCTGGCCCGTCGATGAAACCAGATGGACCGCATCGGCCTGGCCCAGGACGCGCGCCGTCTCTTGATCAAGATGCGGCGAGACCAGAACGAGGCAGTAATGATAATCGTTAATCAGCGTCGTCAAGACAGAGATGATGAACGAAACATCCCACCTCCCGTCCGGCCCGGGAAGGATGCGCAAGATGTCCGGTCCCTTCTCGCGCCGCACGACCCCCTTCATGATCTCTTCAAAGGGGGGAAAGGACGAACGGCACACGAGCCCCGCCCCTTCTTTCAGGCCCACGACGGCGGCCAGACACGATCCGGGGCCTCCGGCGTCAACGCAGACAGCCTTCTTGCGCGTCTGCTCGACCAAAGACACGCCCAGGTTCAGAAAGTAGAGCGACGCAGGACGCAAGACCTCCGGCTCACCGTAAACGGCGCAGATCGTGCTCTCGAAGACAGACTTAGGATGCAGGTCTTTTCTTTTGAGGCGGCGCGAGAGCGCCCGGTTCAGATCGAGGGACAGACGCGGAATGCTCTGGAGGAGTTGCTGGAAGCGTTCGCGGTCGATGCGAACCAACAGGACGTCTGTCGCGGCGCGGGCCGTGACGGAGTGCGGCTCGCCCGTCAACAGCGACAGGAAGCCGAAATACTTACCCCGGTACAGGATCTCGAGCAGGCACGGTGAGCCGTCCCTTTCCACCAACGTCTCGACCCGTCCCGAGACAATCGCGTAAAAGGCATCGGCGGGGTCTGCCTGGCGGTAGATGGGCTGGCCCCTCTTGATCTGCAGGAGCTCCATGGCATCTAACACCAACCGCCGCTCAAAAAAATTCAAATCGCCAAAAAGAGGCAACTGACGGAGGATCACCGATTTATCGATCATGAACGGATGCTGGGTCATTCCCCTCCCGTCAGACGACGGTCCTCTCGGCCTTGGTCCGGATCTTGGCCACTTCCCACGAATAGTCGTACAGGTGAAGCCCCTTGGAGGCCGCGATCATCTCGCCGTCCTCGACACCGATCATGTCGGCCATGTATTGCTTCACCAACTGCAACCCCCCCAGGTTCGACGGAAAACCGCCCCAGAGGTCCCAGGAGCGAAAGTATAAAAAAAAGTGCAGCTTGTTGTCCCGCACGCGCGTATCAATGAGCCGCAGGCAGGGAGGGTCGACGAGGCCGATATCCGACGGCATGC
>CAZCSY010000066.1:5043-8262 GCA_964501505.1 uncultured Planctomycetia bacterium | reverse complement strand
CGGGCTTGATCTTCATCGTCACGTAGCCCTCGTCGTTGATCGTCGGGATGACGGACAGCTGCAACCCCACATCCACGTAGGTCACACTCTCGGAGACCGTCGTCGTGGTCTGGCCGGTCGTCGTGCTCGTCGTGACATAGGCCTGGCGCTCCCCCACGTGGATCTTGGCCTCCTGGTTGTTGATGACCGCGATCTTGGGGCAGGAGAGGATCTTCGTCTCACCGAAGGTATCGAGATATTTGAACATGACGTCAAAATCATGGCGTCCGATCATACCGATGTGCAGATTCTCGCTGCCCGTGACCGGGACGCTGGAGGAAAGATCCGAGGTCGTTCCGCTGAAGGGATATCCGCCGATGTCACCGTAGGACTGCATGGCATCATAGAGCCCCTTGCGGGACGTGAAGGTCCCGGCCGTGGTGACGGGGTTGACCACCGAAAAAGGCGTCGAACCGATATAGCTCAGGCCGTACTTTTTGCCGAGACTGAAGAGGCCCTCCCACTCGACCCCGCGCGACTTGTCGTCCGCCAGGTTGATCTTGACGATGCGCGCATCGATGAGGACCTCGCGCGTCTTGGTGTCCAATCCCTGGATCAGCTTCTCGATATCGGCCATGCGCTCCGGCAGGGTCTGAACGATGACCTGGTTCGTGCGTTCGTCCGCCTGGATGCTGCCGGCCTTCTTCTCGTCCAGCTGGACCTTGAGCCGCTCTTCGATGTCTTTGGCGTTGGCGTACTTGAGGTCAAAGATCTGCACCGTCGTCTTCTGCTCGAGGGCCTGAACGGCCTTTTCGATCTCCGCCAGCCGCGCCGGCGCATCCAGGATGATGACCGTCCCCGTCTCCTGCTCGACGAAGATCTTGCCGATCGAACTCTTGAAATTGTCAAGGATCGAAAAGACCTGCTCGGGCACGGCGTACTTGAGGTGAAAGACCTTGACCTCGCGGATGTCCGCGAAGTTCTTGCCGAAGTAAGTCTTAAACTCGTCCTCGGTCATCACGTTGTAGATATCCCCGCGCTTTTCGTAGGCCAGGTCGTTGCTGCGGATCATAAGATCAAAGACATCGCGGATGGGCACGTCGTTGACCATGAGCGTGACGCGGCCGCTCACCTTCTGGGTCGGGATGATATTAAGGCCGGCCTTGAGCGCCAGGAACTTCAGGGCCTCGGTGATCTCCATGTCGCGCAGGTCGAGGGAGATCTTATCCCTGTTAAAATCCGGCGGCTTGGGCAGGGGGATCCCGGCGGCCAGAGCCGGCTGGACCGAGGCGTAGCGATCCTCGGCAACGGCCGGCTGCCAGGTGCCGGCGACCAACGCCATCGCCAGCGCACCCATAACGCCTTTACTTCTGCGTGCTGATATCATAGGATTCCCGCGTCATGATGTATTTCCGGGCCCGGTTGGCGTCCTCGTCTTCGGGCGCCACCTCGAGGTACCTCTTGAAATATTTGACCGCCTGGGCCTCATCCGGGGCATACTGCGAATAGATGATACCGAGATTATAGGCGGCATAGAGATCCTTCGGGTTGCGCTCCAGGGTCTTTTCAAACTCCTTGATCGCCTGGGCGTACATCGCCCTGTCGGTATAGATCACCCCCAGATTATAATGCAACAGGGCGTTTTCCTTCGTCAGCGCCTCCATCTCGGCATTAAGGGAGGCGTGCTGGCTCGCGAAGTTGTCCACCTTGTCCCGAAGTTTTTTGTTCTCGGCCTCCGTCGCCTGCAGGACCTCCTGCAGGTCGCCGATCTTCTCCTTCTTGTCGCCCAGGACCTCCTGGGCCTTCTTGCCCTGGCGTGTCCAGCCCGCACGCTCGTTCTCCCAGTCGTTCAATTTGCCATCCATGCGCGCTATCTTGACCTTCTGTTTCTGGGACAGCTTGGTCAACTCCTGTTCGGAGGCCTGCGCCTCTCTCAGAGAGACCTCCAATTGCGCGACGCGCTCTTTGAGCTCCTTGTTCTCGTCCTCGAACTGCCGGTTGTTCTTCATCGTCTCGCGGAACTCCCGGGGGCTCACCTGCGCGCGTGTCTTCTCATTGAGGTCCTGGTTCTCCGACTGAAGCTCGACCAGCCTGTTCAGAAGATTTCTCAGTTTCTCTTCGGATGAAGCCAGCCTCCCCTGCAATCCCTGATTCTCTGTTCTGAGATTTTGCATTTCGGCATGCGACGTGGCGGCCGCGGACTGACCCTCTTTAAGGGCCTTCCATTCCTCTTCCATCTCCTGGTATCGCCGCTGAAGCTCCTTATATTGCATGCTGGTCTTGTTATGCTTTTCAAGGAGGTCGCCTATGTTGGTCTTCAGGAGACGGTTCTCCTTTTCCGTGGTGGCGCTCTGGGCCAGCGTCATGTTGTTCTTGAAGATCTGGTCGTTGAGCGCGGCGACCTTCTTTTCCAGCTCGGCCTTCTCCTCGTTGAGCTTCTTGAGCGCGTTCTCGGTATCGGTCAGGGCGGTCCTGGTCTTGCCGGCCGCCTCGAGTTCTTCCTGCGCCCCCCTGAGTTGGTCCCGTGTCACCTTCAGGGCCTGGGCAAATTCATCCTGAAGGCTTTTGACAAACGCCTCGTGTTGGGTCTTGAGGGAAGCGATCTCCTCCTGCCGGGCCTGCGCCTCCTGAGTCAAAACAGCCGCGCGGTCCTTAAATTCCTCCAGGCGGGCGTCTTTGTCCGCCGCCTCGCGCTCAAGGACGGCGATGCGGGCGCCGTGTTCCTCGTTTTCGCGCCTGAGATCCTGGGTCGCGCGGACGGCCCTGTCTTTCATCTCGATCACCAGATCCGTCTTCTCCTGGCGCAGTTGCTGCGTCCGCTCCTTGAGCGCGTGGACGGCCTGTTGCTTTTCTTTCTCCAGAGAGAAGGCCTTCTCTTTCACCTCCTGCGCCAGCGCCACGTTCTCTTCCTTCATCTGATCCCTGCTCTTTTCGAGGGTCCGGATCTTCTCCTCCAGGACGGCCTTCTCTTTCTGGGCACCGGCCAGGGTGCCGTTCGCCTGCAGGATCTGATCCAGGAGCGTCTTACGCTCGCTTTCCAGGCTAAGGATCTGGCGCTCCATCGCCGACGCGTCGTCCTCAGCTTGAATCAGATCTCTGTCGATATCCTGCACCTCTTGCGCCAGGCGTGTCTTGTCTTTTTCAAAATCCGCCGCGCGGATACGAAGGTCGGTGACCTGCTTGAGCAGCGTTTCCTTCTCCTTCTGCCAGGCCTCGGCCCGGCCCTCGGCCTGGGCCGCT
>CAZCSY010000066.1:0-4943 GCA_964501505.1 uncultured Planctomycetia bacterium | reverse complement strand
GCTTCTCTTCCCAGGCGCTCTTGCGGGTCTCGAAGACCTGCGCCTGCACAGCGGCCTGGTTGGCGCTCTGCGTCTTGTTCGTCTCCAGATCTTTCTCCAGAGTGGTCACGCGGGCCCGAAGCTCGGCGGCCTCCCTGACCAGCGTTTCCTTCTCCTTCTGCCAGGCCTCGGCCCGGCCCTCGGCCTGGGCCGCTGCCCCGGCCTTGTCTTTTTCAAGCGCGGCGGCCTTAGTCTCCAGCGCAGCGAGCTTCTCTTCCCAGGCGCTCTTGCGGGTCTCGAAGACCTGCGCCTGCACAGCGGCTTCATGGGCAATCTGCGCCCTCTCCTTTTTAAGCGCAGCGATACGATTCTTCAGGTCTTGTGTCTCGGCGACGCCCTTTCTCTGACTCTCAAGCAACTCGGCGCTAAGGCCGGTCCGCTTGTCTTCCAGGGTCTGAACCTGATCCTCAAGAAACTTCTCCTTGGTCTGCAGCGCCAATGCCTTCTTCTCCCAGGAACGCAGGATATTCTGGGCCTCTTCGAGCCGTAACGCCTGCGCCTGCGCACTTTCTTTCTTCTCTCTTTCAAGGGCCGCTATCTTTTCCTGGAGCGGCGCATGCATCTGCTTGAGAGCTTCCAGCTCCTTTTCCAGGCGTCCACGCAGAGCCTGCCGCTCCTGCTGCTCCGACGCCAACTGCTCCAGCGTCGCCCTCAGCTTATTCTTCGTCAAAGACAACTCCTGGAGAGCCCCCTCTTTCTCCAGCCGCTCTTTGGCCAGGGCCTGTTGGTTATCAAGGACAAGCTTGCTTTGCGCTTCCTGCCAGGAGGCTGCCTGCCGGGACCACTCCTCCTTTTCCTTTTCCAGTTGCTGCACCTTCAGGAGCGTCGTTTTGGCGTTCGACTGGGCCGTCTCCAGGGCCGTCTTCAGATTGATTGTCTCTTCGAGGGCCTCACTGAGTTTTTCATCCTTCGCCAGAAGCTGCCCGGCGTAGCGGCTCTCCGAGCTGCGCAGATTCTCCATCTCCTTTGACAAACTCTGTTTCTGTTGGTTGAGAGCCGTCAAGCGCTCGCGGGTCTCCAACAAGGCCTCCTGCGAAACATCCCGCTCTTCTTCCGACGCCTCGAGCCGGCTCTTCACGCCGTCGATGAGCGACCGCTGCTCCATCTTGAGCTTCTCGATCTCCGAACGCAAGGCATCACGCTCGTCTTTGAGCTCCGTAAAGGCGCTATTGAAATTATCCAGGGTATCGGTGATGCTGGGCGAGGCGCTCTTCTGGGCCCCGGCCGTCGGACAACAACAGACCGCCGTCCAACAAAGAACAAAGAGAACGACCGGTATCTTCATCTTCATCGCGACACCCGCAATCCCTTGATCACCGGTTTCTGATCCCCGGTAACCGCCTGAAGGCTCGCGGCGGACGGCGCCGGAGCTCCGAGCGTATCGTAAACGCGCCCCTCTTTGATCCCCGGATGCTCGACCCGCCGCCCCTGGGGTGTCACCAGGACATCGCCCGAGATGACCCTCGGCGTCAGAAGAATCATGAGCTCCGTGCGGTCCATCTTCTTGTTGCTCGACTTAAACATGTTCCCGACGATGGGAAGACTGGCCAAGAAAGGCGTGCGCTCCGTCGTCTCGACCGCCTCATCCCGGCGCAGGCCGCCGATGATGATGGTGGTGCCCTCTTTGACCATGACCGTCGTCTCGGCGAGCGACGTGTCGATGATGGGGATCTTGTTCTCGGTCGGCGTGATCAGGGTCGAGGTCACGCTGCTGATCTCGGCCTTGACCTTCATCGTGACGTAGCCGTCGTCGTTGATCTCGGGCGTGATGGAGAGCTGAATCCCCACATCCACGAAGGTCACGTCTTCGGCCACGGTATTGGAGACCTGGCCCGTCGTCGTGGTCGTGGTCACGTAGGCCTGCCTCTCGCCCACGTGGATGCGCGACTCCTGGTTGTTCGTCACCACGAGCTTCGGATTGGCGAGGATCCGGGTCGAACCCAGGGCCTGGACGTACTTGAAGAGAAAATCGAAATCCTGGGCCGCCACCATCCCCACGTGGAGACCCTCCAGGCCCACGTCCGTCGTGCTGGAGCTCAGAGAAGAGGTCGTGCCGCTGAACGGATACGAGCCGACGTTCTCGCCCACGGCATACCACGTGTCCTTGCGCGTACTGAACTCGCCGGCGGTCGTCGAGGGGTTCACCGTCGTAAAGGGCGTCGAACCGATATAGGTAAGGCCCTTCTGCCTGCCTGTATCAAAAAGACCTTCCCACTCTACCCCCTTGCTGTTCTCGTCGGTCAGCTTGATCTTGACGATCGTCGTCTCGATCATGACCTCCCTGGTCTTGGTGTCCAGGTCCTTGATGAGGCGCTCGATCTCCTTCATGCGCTCGGGCAGCGTCTGGACCATCACCTGGTTGGCGCGCTCATCGGCCTTGATAAGACCCACCTTTTTATTATCGAGCTGGGTCTTGAGGTGCTCCTCCACGTCCTTGGCCTTGGCGTATTGGAGCGGAAAAACCCTCACCTCATTCTTGCGCTCGAAATTCTCCAGGGCCGCGCGCATCTGGTGGATCTTTTCGGGGATATCGATAACCAGGGCGCTGCCGGACTCCGTGTCGACCAGGACGCGGCCGATGTCGCTCTTGATGGTGTCCAGGAGCGAAAAGGCCTGTTCGGGGATGGCGTACTTGAGACGGAAAAACTCCACGACGCGCGTGTCGGCAAAGGGCTTGCCGTACAGGGCCACGTATTCGTCCTTTGTCATCACGCTGTAAATCTCGCCCCGTTGATCATAGGCCAGGTCGTTGCTGCGTAACATGGCGTCAAAGACGTCCTGCACCGCTACGTCCTCCACCATCAGGGTCACGCGGCCGGCGACGTTTTTGGTCGTCACGATGTCGAGGTTGGCTTTGGTGGCCAGGTACTTGAGCGCATCCACCACGTCGATGCCGCGCAGGTCCAGGGAGATGAACCCCTTCATGCCGCCTGCAAGCGGTTTAATGGCCTCAACCGCCCCGGCCTGCGTGGAATCGGCCGCCGGCGCCGTCGCCACGAACGCCTCCTGCGCCGGGATCGCCGTCGCCCCCAGAAAGAAGAACACCCCTATCATCAGAAAAAACCGTCTCACCGCAGTTCGACCTCCACGTCGGCGTCCCTGAGGATCACGCGGTCCTTGTAGATCGCCTCGACCCGGATACCGTCCACATAGTGTCCCCGCTTGATAAAATAGGTCTTCGCGTCCGTCTTGTTCTCGATCATCGCGTCGGGATCGTCCCCCCAGGAGATGCCGACCAGGCGGTACCGGCCCTGGATCAACTCCTCGCGGGCTTTCCGGGACGCCTCCTCGGTCGGGGCCGAGAAGTCCCGCGACGGCGGCACCGGTATCGCACCGAGCTGGAAGATATCCCGAGAGCGTGCCATCTGGGCATACGTCTCGAGCGGTTGAACGCGCGTCGGCAGCACGAACGTGCCCCCGGCGGACCGCTCCGTTGACGAAAAAGAGAAGTTCGGCATGTCCGAAAGGCGATGCGCCAGCACCGCGGAGCTGGCGACAAAAAAGATGCCGGAGGCAAAAGCGGAGGTCAGCAGGAGCCCGTTGACCTTTTTGATATTCAACGTCACCCCGCCGCTGAACGCCTGCCCAAAGCCCTTCTGCCAGAAAGAGAACCGGGAACGCAGGGCGCCGAAGGAAAAAGACGGGCCGCGCCGGCGCGCCGGATGCGCGCCCGCCGCGGGACCCGACGGCTCCTCGATCAGCTTCAGGAGTTGCTTCTCAGGAGTAGGGGAGGATTTGTCCTCGACCACCCTTTCTTCTCCTCTTCGCGCAGGATCTCCTTGATCAGTGACTCGTCGATCACGCTCTTGCGTTTGATCACGAGCTCCTTAAGCGCCTTATGACAGACCATCGCGATCTGCCGCGGATACCCTCTGGTATACCGGTGGATCTCCCGGATCGCCCCGTCCAAAAAGAGGAACATCCGGGAGGTATAGCCCGCCTGGCGGATGCGGAATTCGATGAGGCGCCGGGTCTCTTCTTCATCGAGCGGATTCAGGGTATACTTGAAGCTGATCCGATCGAGGAAGTTGGGCATCGCCGCGATCTTGCCGTAGAGCTCGAGCTGCCCCAGTAATATGAGCTGGAGGAGCTTGAACTCGTTCGTCTCGTAGTTCAACAGGACCCGCAGGGCCTCGAGCGTCGCATCGTTGAGCTTCTGCGCCTCGTCCACGATGAGGACGGCCGTACGCGCCTCCTCCACGCCCTTGCGGAAGAGAAAACGCTCCAGGGCCTCCTGGATGTCGACGATGGTGCCGGCCGCCGGCATGTCCAGCTCAAAGTTGCGCGCGATCTTGGTCAGAAAGAGATCCGCTGAATCGAACGCCGGGTCCAGGATAATATTGAAGATAAAATCATCCTTGGATTTCAAGATCTGGATCAGTTTGCGCGACAAGGTCGTCTTGCCCGTGCCGACGTCACCCAGGACCACGCTTAGGCCCCGGCGCAGCCTCAACTCGATCATGAGGTTGGTCAGGACCGCCTCGTGCGCCCGCGACTCGTAGAAGAACTCCGGGTCCGGACTCGTCGAAAACGGCTCCTTATTGAACCCCAATACCTTGTAATAACTCATCCTGTCACCCGTTATCCCGGATAGCCGCTGCTTCTTCGGCCCGCGGCCGGGATTGCCGCTACCGGACGCTGACCCGGCACCCGCTACTTCCCGCTCTTTACGTATACCTGCTTATGGGCCTGCTCAAAGAGTTGCTCCTGCCACTTCTGGAGGTCCTTGAACTGCTTGATCGTCCTGACCTTCTCCAGGTACTGCTCCTTCTTCTTCTCGTCGAACTCCTCGGGCACAGCCGGCCGCTTCTTGAGGATCTTGTGGACCGCAAAGCCCTTGTAGAGCGGCGTCGGCCCGTAAAAGGAATCGGCGGGCAGGACGAGCATGGCATCGAGATCCTTGC
>CAZCSY010000065.1:0-8402 GCA_964501505.1 uncultured Planctomycetia bacterium | reverse complement strand
GTCGCTTTCAGGGTGTAGATTGCCTGGTTCTTCCAAAACCGCTGTCCAGGCAAAATATATGGAATCTTCGTTCCAGTCATTAACAGTTTGGGTAATCGTCGAGAAGTCATAATTATCATCGTAATTATTCACTCTGGCGGCATAACTCCCGTTGTAGACCATATTCAGGTTGTTGCCAGAATAAAAGTCCAGCCCCGGGGACACGATGGCTGATTTACCGGGATCTCCGGAATAAGTATACGAAGAACCACCATACCAATACCCGCCGTCTTTGGCCCAGCCATTGAACGTCCCATCCTCAAACCCACCGTTCACAAAAGCTGCCTGAGCGGATGGTATCGCCACCAACAATAAACCTAAGATGATAAGTAGTGCTCTTTTCACCACAACCTCCCCCTGTTTCAATGGTTACTGGTTGTTAAGCCGACTTGTTGCGGCGTCTTGCCAGTGCTGCGCCGGCCAGACCGACACCCCAAAGCAACATAGAAGCCGGCTCGGGATTATGCACTAAAGCAACACTCTCGCCGTCACCGCCGCTATCCCCGGGAGGGGTGACAAATGAAGTCGTGATCGGTGGCGAGAACGACGCGCTCGGACCGCCGCCCCCCTTACAACCGGCTGTCAACGCTGTAACCGCCAGCAAAAACAGCAACGTTCCTAAACAGCGCTTTACCATTACGTCACCCCCTCCTCTTTTTGTTACGAATGAGGATGCCTGCGATACCTGTGCTCATAAGAAGTAAGCTCATCGGTTCCGGGATAGGGCAACCCGGACCAGGGACAGTCCCTTTGACGACCTCGCTATAGCAGCACAGGCCGGCCTTGACGCCCCAGTCGGTGTCGATGGCCACGTTCGTCGGAACACTAAACCAGAAATAATCATAATCAACAGTCCAGCAACCATCATCACCCAACGGCCAGCTGTAGGGCCACCAGGTCTGCTGAAAAGTCCACCTCAACCCGCTCAATCCGGTCTCGCCATCCGGATCCACCGCATCCGGGTCATACACGCTCACCTTGTCTTCCCTGCCCCATCCTGCCGAGGCCTCGATCTCCTTAAAAAGGTCCGGACTGGCGAGATAGCAGTTAGGCAATTCCAGCACCCAGTGGTTCAACGTCGCCCACGACCAGACATCTTGCCCCTCGATGGCCTCAACCTTATACTTCCAGACGTACCAATTGTCAAAACCGGGAACGTTGTGCGCGGCCCCATCCGGGGTCACGGAAACCAGGTTCACGTTAAAAGTGTACGTGTCCGGATAAAAGCACGCCCACGCCGCCGGCGCGAATAGAAGGACCGCTAACAAAACAGCTATGACTTTTCTCATCTCGCCCCTTTGCCCATCAGCACCACGACGACCGTGCTCATGATGATCCTCAGGTCGGTCAAGAAACACATGCGCTTGATGTAAAGAAGGTCGAACTTCACCTTGCGGCGAACGTCGCGCAGGGTCGTGTCGTAGTCCTGGCGGATCTGAGCCAGCCCCGTGATGCCGGGCCGCACGTTCAACCGCTTATCATAATCGCCGATCTCACATGAAAGCTTATCGACGAATTCAGGTCGTTCCGGTCTGGGACCAATAATACTCATCTCCCCTGCGAGCACATTGACTAATTGGGGGATTTCATCAATGCGGCTCTTACGTAAAAACCGCCCTACGGGGATTACGCGAGGGTCGTTTTGAGCGGCCCAGACCGGACCGGTATGTTTTTCGGCATCGGCGACCATGGTGCGCAGCTTCAGCATATCGAAGACCAGGCCGTCCCTGCCGACTCTCTTTTGACGGTAAAAGACGGGGCCGGGCGACGTCATCTTGATGAGCGCCATGGCCACCAGAAGAACGGGGAGGCTAACGATGAGACCAAGGAAGGAAACGACGATATCAAAGCCGCGCTTGAACTCCGCGAACCTGCGGCGCGCAAAACGCACCAGGGCCGCCATGAAGGCTGAGCCCATGAGAGCCACGGTGCTCGGTTCCGGCGCACGGCCACGGGCCGACGCGTCGTAGTGAGACTGGGAGGCCACGAGGGCGACGTTGGGGTCAACGCTCTGTCCCGGGGCCAAAGGCTGGGCGTAAGCGCTTATGATGGCGGCCAGCATGACGGCCGCAACCACAGAAAGCACGGAAAGCGCTTTCTTTTTAAAGGAAAAAAATTTAAAATCTTTGATGAACTTTGACATTTTAAAAAGTGGCTATAAAGCCAGCATCGGTATAAGTATGCAGGGGCCATGCCAAATATAGGACTTTTTGAAAAAATTTATTTTCTTTTGTAACTTATTGTTTTAAAAGAAGTTAAAGTCTATTTGAGAAAAAAAATCAAAAAACTTTATCCCCTCTAACAAATCCCTCGCTGGTGTTTCTTAAATAAATATTGATATAATCTTCCTTATTGTGTTCCCTAAATCAACAGAAAGTCACATCTGAAAGCAAAAAAAGGAGTTACGCGATTTTATCCTCGCAACACCTTTGTTGCCCGCGGGCAACACGGAATCGGCCTCGAAACGGAGTTTAGAAACCCCGTTTGGAAACGGGGTTTGGAAGCGGGGTTTCGGCTGGACTAAGGGATAATAGTGGGGAAGTACGCGGAAATGACCTTAAAGAACTCGCGGAGGTTCTGTTCGGCGCGCTCGCCGTCCTCTGCCTTGACCTCTGCGGAGAGGCGGATCATCGCGCCCGAGAGATTCTTGAAGCGCAGACGGGCCAGCGCGATGTGTATCTGCTGCTTGAGATAGTTGTCCGTATAGTAGCTGCCGGCCTTGTAGAGGTAGTAGACGATGTTCGAGAGACCCGCCTTTTCGACCTTCAGGCGGTTCGCATTGATCTTTCTGCCGTCGGCCAGCTCAAGCGTAAACTTTTCTTTATCAATTATGGTGATGCCGCCGCCTTCAAAACATACCTCCGGCGGATGAGAGACCTTGCGGTTGTCTGTTGAATAAATGATATAGACATAGACCTTGTCTTCGCCGCGCGTGTATTCGCGCATGATCAGATTCCGGGTTTCCAGAACCTTGTAGGCCTCCTCATCGATGGACAGGTCCCTGCCGGTCCATCCACCGATCTGCATAGGCAGGCGCGACACCTGCGGCTCATCCTTGGCGCTCGGCACGTTCAGGTAGAGCGGCACGGACAAGGCCATTGTCACGACGAGGATCAAAACCGTTACGAGAAAATTCCTATGGCTCATCACTCGATCTCCTTGACGACGATTATCAGGCCGAGGAACGCGACGGCAAAGACGAGCATCCCCGAGAGCGTGTGCAAGGGACCTTCGGTAAAATTCGCCCCCCAGACCTCGCTCGTTACCGCCATAAAGACGATGCGCACGATGTTCGCGAGGATCGCCATGGCTCCGGCGACAAAGAAAACGACCACCTTCTTGATACGGGTCAGCCTCGTGCTCAGATACGCAACGATGGCGCCCAGCGCCAAAAGGGAGATCAGCGACCGCAGGCCGCTGCATACGTCCTCAACGATGACGTGGGTATGGCGCATCTTGATGACACTGCCATCGAGGATGGCGCGTATGCCCATCGCGTTGATGACCTTATTGGCCGCCTGCGCCGCGAATATCTTCATCTTGAAGGTGATGCCGACGATCGCCACCAGCGGCAGAGGCATCATGAAGACCAGAAAGAGGATCGCGAAGAGGGCCTCTCTGAAAATGGCGACGCCGCAGAAGTAGACCACGAGCCCCGCGATGAGGGGGATCATCGAGAACGCCGACGTGAAGTAGACCCGGAAAAACGCGCTCAACAGGTGAATGATCAGGCCGAAGACGATCAACCCCACCCCCCACCCCGCGGGCTCGAGCTTCATCCTGCTCAGCTTGGCGCGTTTGATCCACAGGACATAGAGCGAGACCAGCGGCACCAGGAACCCGTGGCTATAGTACGAATCGTGCGCGCTCCACCGGTCCATCATCCAGCCAATCGTCGGGCTGTAGATGATAAGGAGCAAGAACGTGATTACCGCCGTCCGCACGTGATTCACATTGAACATGGAGGTATCGATCTTTTTTCTCATGTTTCTCATGACCCGCGGCCTCTTCAGGTCTTCTCCCATTCGACCCTCGCCTTCCCCGACATATGCTGCATGAATGCAACGACAGCCGCCAGGTTAAGCGAACAAAACTCGTAAGGCACGAAGAACAGCCTCAGTATCCCTCTCAAGGGCACCTTCGCCTTTTCCATAGCATACCCTAAGAGGGCGAAAACGTAAAATATTACTTGCAAAATAAGTGCCAAAGCGAACCACGGGCCGACCACAAGACAAAAAATATTCGATAAAAAAAGCGAGACCAGCAAATACGGCACCAACAGGCGCAGGAATTTATGCGAAAAGAGCTGGAAGGCCACCGCGCTCTTGCGCGGGTGAAAGAGCTCCGGCATCAGGCTGAATATCTGAAAGTTTCCCGCCAGGGTCCTGACTTTACGCACGAACTCCTTTTGGGCGGTCGGCGTAACTGTATCATAGGCTTTGGCGCCAGGCTCCACGATGGCGCGCTTGTCCTGCAACACGACGCGCAAAGGCACAAAGACGTCGTCCAGGATGATATCTTCCGGAAAGTACATAAAATTCTTGCTGCGCACGGCATAGATCGCGCCCGTCGCGCCGAGCATCGAACCGATTGCGCTCTCCATCCGCCTCAAGGCCTTCTCATACGCCCAATACATCCCGATCCCCTTACCCGTGCCGGTCTCCCGGTCCCGGAGGACCAACTCGCCGCTCACCGCCCCGACGTCGGGATCCGCGAAACAGCGCACCAGCTCCCGGACCGCAAAACGGTCGAAGGTCTGGCGCGCGTCGGCAAAGACATAGACCTCGGCCTCGGACTCCTTTATCATCTTGTTGAGCATCGCGGGCTTGCCGCGACGGACAAACGATACGGCGTAACGGACGTTCTTCTTGTCCGCCAGTTCGCGGATAATCCTGTAGGTATCATCCGTCGAGCCGTCGTTGCCGATGAAGATCTCCATCTTCTCGCGCGGATAGTCGAGCGCCAGCAGGTTCTCCACGCGCGCGCGGATCGTCTCCTCTTCGTTATGCGCCGAAATAAACACGGCCACCCTCGGTTCGTAGTCGACGACCTTTTTGACGGGCTTGCGCGCCAGGACCGACCAGGCCGTCAACAGCAGCGGATAGCCCAGATAGGCGTAAACGATGACTCCGAGACTCAGGAAAAATAAAAATATCATGTGTGGTCACAAAGGGAACGCAGCTTATCGTAAAAATGGTACCCCAGCGCCTTCCTCAGGAAGGTCCGGAGGTTTTCCGCCGCGACGACATCGAGCTGGGGCGAGCCCGAGACGATCGAACGGAAGGCCGACAGGCTGTAGCTATGGCGCATCGTGAAGCGCCGGAGGCAGAAGATATCCTCGTCGAGAAAATCATTGTATCCCGCGTCCGACACGCAGACCGCCCTGAACCCCACGTCGCGCGCGATAGCGAGGATGCCCTTCGTGTAAAACCCGTGCGGGATGGACAAAAAATCCACCTGCCGGCGGATATACTTCTCCAGGACCTGCTTGGATAAAAGGAGTTCGTTCAGGAGGGTGTAACTGTCCAGGGACGGCAAAAAGGCGTGTGTCATGGCGTGCGAGCCGACATCCATCCCCTGGCGGCTCAACTCATAGATCGCCTCCCACGGCATGCGGCCGTCCTTGCCGATATCGTTGACCGTGATGAAGAAGGTTGCCGTGAAGTCCGCCTTTTTCAGGAAGGGCGCCGCCAGCGTGTGATTGCTGATATCCCCATCGTCAAAGGTCAAAATGACTTTCTTGCGCGTTTCCGGCGCGCCGGACCTGCCCTCAGGCGCCCCCGTCTCCTTCGCCGCCGCCATCTCCTTTAAAAATCTTGCCAACGATACCCCCGCATATCCGTTATGATGCAGATACTCGATCTGCCTCCTGAATTCCGTCTCGCTGACAGAAAAATTATCCTTCGGCTTGGCGTTGTCCGCGTGGATCTCGTGATAGAGCAAAATGGGCACGCTGTTATACGGCATGGAGTTTCTCCGTGAACCGCTCAAGACCGTCTCTTCCTTCGATGCCTATGCGGGGTATTTCAAACATGTCGGCTCCCGGCCGATAAACGCCCGGCTTAACGGTAAAGGCACACGAAAAACCCGCCTCTTTCACGATGCGCTTTATCCTATCGTCAAACTCCCCGTAGGGGTAAGAAAACGCAGGCCGCCCGATGCCCAACTCCTTTTGAAGAAAATCCCTGGAGGAGACGATCTCGTTCTCTATCTCTTCGACGCCAAGCCCCGGGAGGTGCGGATGCGTCGCCGTGTGCGCGCCGAAGGTGATGCCGTTCATCGCCATCTCGCGGACCTCTTGAAGGTTCAGGTAGTCGCGCTGCCACGGCACGTCCTGGTAGCGCTCCCGTTTGCGGTCCGTCCCGATATAATCCGTAATCAAAAATACGCTCGCCTTTAATCCGAGTTCTTTCAGGACGGGGTAGGCATTGAGATAGTTGTCCCGATACCCGTCGTCCAGCGTAATGAGCGTTTCTTTGTCTTGCTCTTGTGCGCGCCGGGTTGCGAGATACGCCATCTGCTCACGAAAACGGGCGACCGGTACCACCCACTCGCCCGGCTCAAGGGCGTCATTGATACGATGATACATCAGGACAATGGTCTTACGCTCCCACATGTCTAAAACCGCTTTCCGGCGCCGATAAAGACGCCGCCTCCGGCGCCCTCCTTGACCAGACGCAGGTAGGCCTGCGTATCCAGCATGCTCCGGCTTAAGGTCAGCTCGACGCCGAGGTCCCGGCCGTCCGTGGTCTTAAGCTTGAGCTCCACGTCCATATCGTCGTTTATCTTCGCCTTGGCGCCAAAGGCGATGCGCTCCACGCGCCGGTCGGCGGACCTCACCTCAAAGGCCAAACCCAGCCGCCGGTCCAGCTTCCAGGAACCGAACAGGGTGATCGTCTTCTTCTGCGGATCGGCGCCGACCCCGACGGAATATTCGATGCGGTCGGCGAGCACGCTCTCGAGCTCTGCCTTAAAATCAAACCCGGAGCCGATGACACGGTTGAGCGCGTACCGAAGCCTGTGGCGATCCCCCACTTCCCAGACGCCCTTGAAAGCGAGGACCTGCCTTGCCTTTCCCGAACGCGTCTTTTCAAGATCGTATTCAATCTCGTACCTCTTGTTGATGCGCCACTCCCCTTTCAACTTAAGCACGCCCTCATTCTCCTCGACCTGAAAAAAGAGCCGGTTGTCGGAATCCGCCTGCCAGATGCCGCCGAGCCTTAAGAGTGAGATCGTTTGGTTCGTCCCCGTATTCTTTGTCGTCATCGTGAAGACGACCTCGTTGTCCCGAACGTCGAGCAACTGCGTCTGAAGCGTCAACTTATTGCCGGCGATCTGCTGATACCACTTGTCCAGGGTCAGGACGAGACGGTGCTGCGGGTCCAGCTCCCACTTCCCCTTGAATCGTATCTGCTGGAGCGTGTCCCTGCCGACCGGCCGCTTGACGTGATAAATGAGCTGGTTGCGGTTGTCCGTCTTGAACCGCCCCTCCAGGACCTCGCGCAGGCCTGCCGGCCCCAACCGGACCAGCCGGTTGTGCGGGTCTATCTCGTATTTAATCCTCTCACTTGCCATCACCTGACCTCACCCTGAAGTTGTCAAAATAAAGATAAAAGGTCGTGCGCGGGTCCTGCATGAAAATGTTGATCGCGGAGATGCGATCCAGATCCAGAACACCCTCCAGCTCCCGGCGGCTGATTTTGACCCGGCCCGTCTGCTGTGCCGGAAGACCGATGTCCGTCTCGTACTGTTTCTTGGGGTAGTCGCGGCCGCTCTTGATCTTCACCGTCAGACGTCCCGGAATTTCAATCTCATTATAGACATCGAAGGAAAACTCCTTCATGTCCGACCAATCAAAGCAATCCTTGCCATAGACCTCTGTTGCGATCCCCGGATAAGAACGGCCGGCAGGGATCTCCACCCACAAAGAGTGCTCCCCCTGTGTGGCATAGTCCGTAGATTGCCGCATCACCGCTTGACGCGCCCCAAAGATCTTCAGCTCCTTGTCCCGCTCAAAGCCGAGATTAAAGTTCTTCTTTAAAAAGCGGTAATCGACCTTCTCTTTCCGGTTTCTGAAATCAAGGAGGCCGATCGCCTTCTCTGCGACGATGCGCCCGACATAGACCCCGGCTGCCGAGGCCGCAAAGACAAAGACCCCCAACAAAAGGCCGCCGACAAACTTCAGGAGACTACTGCGCTTTTTCATATTCGAAGTCCATCTGAATCAGCATCACCGAGTGCGCGGGCAGGACAAAATCCATCTCCCTGTCGATGTTGCGCACGTCAAACTCCCTGATCTGCACATTCATGGGGTTGCCTTCATTCTGCGCCATGAGCGATGGGCCGGTCAAAAGATAGACCTT
>CAZCSY010000064.1:0-8454 GCA_964501505.1 uncultured Planctomycetia bacterium | reverse complement strand
GACGGGATAGCGCTCTTTGAGCCGGTCCACGGCTCGGCTCCCAAGTACGCGGGCCAGAACAAGGTGAACCCGACGGCCACGATCCGCTCCGGCGTCATGATGCTGCGCTATATCGGCGAAGAGAAGGCGGCGGACCGCCTCGAGGCCGCCGTGATCGACGTGATCAAGGAGGGGCGCCACGTCACCTATGACTTGAAGGCGGACAGGAACGACCCGACCGCCGCCTCAACCAGCGCGATGGCCGATGCGATTATCGCGCGCCTCAAATGAAGAATATCATCCCGCCTTTTCGCCGGGATGTCACGAAATCGAAAGGAAATGTTCCATTCCGGCTTCGTCCCGTGTTCCCCGGGCTCGCCGGGATGTCACTGGATGGGCCTATCTGTGTTCGTTGATACAGATAGGCCCACATAGAGGTGTTCCATGATCAACAAGGTGACGGTCGTCGGAGCGGGGTACGTCGGCGGCACGACCGCGATGCGGATCTACGAGAGCGGTCTCGCCCGGGTGTCCCTGATCGACCTCGTCGAGAGCTTGGCCCGCGCCAAGGCTGAAGACTTTCAGGATGCCCAGGCGCTCTTGGGCGTCAACAACCGCGTCGAGGCGTCAAAAGACTTCAGCATCATGCAGGGGTCGGACATCGTCGTCGTGACCGCGGGCCTGCCCCGCAAGGCGGGGATGACGCGCGAAGACCTCTTGAATAAGAACGCCGCCATCATGGAGAGCGTCTGTTCGGGGATTACGCAGTTCGGGCAAGGGGCGATCGTCATCATCGCGACCAATCCCCTTGACGTCATGACATACTTCGCCTTCAAGAAGACGGGTTTTTCGCGCCAACGGGTCTTCGGGATGGGCGCGAGCCTCGATACGTCCCGCTTCATCAATCTGATCGCCCGCCAGATGCTCGTCAGCCCGGGGGAGGTGCGGGCGCAGGTCATCGGCAGCCATGGGGAGACGATGCTGCCCCTGGGGCACCTGGCGAGCGTGCGCGGCAAGAAGATCATCGAGACGCTCGGCGAGGCCGCGGTCGAAAAGCTCGCCAAGCGCACGCGCCAGCGCGGGGCCGAGATCGTTTCGTTGTACGGCGTTGGCAGCGCTTATTACGCTCCTTCGGCCGCCCTCTTTGAGATCGTTGCGACGATTCTCAAGCGCGAAAAAAAAGAGATCCCTGTCAGCGTCTGCCTCGACGGCGAGTACGGGCTCAGGGACGTCGCCATCGGCGTGCCGGCAGTGATCGGGCCGCACGGCATCGAAAAGGTCATTGAGCTCTCTTTGACGGCTGAGGAGCGTGAGGCGTTCGAGGCATCGGCACAATCCATCCAGGAATCGATCCGTTTGCTTCCGCTGTCTCCTTAAAGTGCCATGACATACGATCTGTGCGTTATCGGAGCCGGCTGGGCAGGTTTTAGCGCAGCGGTGGCCGCCGCCCGCCGCAAGAAGTCCGTCTGTCTCATTGACAGTCGGGAGGTGGGCGGTACGTGCCTGAACCGCGGCTGTATTCCCGCCAAAGTCTTTGTCGTCCAATCCAGGAAGGGCCTGTCTTTTTCCCGGATACAGGAGAAGCGTGAGACGACCGTCACGCGCCTGCGCCAGGGGATGGAGTTTCTTTTAAGACAACACAAGATCGTCTTCGTGCAGGGACGTGGCCGCATCGAGGACCCGAAGACCGTTGCCGTCGAAGGCAAGGACAGCGTGCGCGCCGCATCGATCCTGATAGCGACGGGGTCGCGGCCCCAGGAGCTCGTCCACCTGCCGTTTGACCACGAAAAGGTCATCTCGAGCGACGATGTCTTTAAGCTTTCCGAGCTGCCCAGGCGCTGGCTCGTGGCGGGTGGGGGCGTGCTCGGGTGCGAGTTTGCGTTTTTTCTGAGGCGCATGGGATGCGAGGTGACGATCGCCGAAGTGCTGCCGCAGCTCTTGACCGGTTTTGACGCCGAGATCATCCGCAAGATCCAGCAGGTGATGGGTAAGGCGGGGATCACGATCTCTCTGGGCAAGGGGGTCGAGTCCTTCGATGCGGGCGCCTACGACAAGGTGCTCGTCGCGGCGGGAAGGCAGGCCGTGACACAGGACCTCTGGTCGGATAAGGTCAAGATCGTGATAGAGAAGGGCTGCGTCGGCGTGGACCGGCAGCTTTGTACGTCGACCCCGAATATTTATGCCGCGGGCGATTGTATCGGCGGTTACATGCTTGCCCACGTCGCGGCCTACGAAGGGGAGCTTGCCGTCGAAAACATCTTCGGTGAGACAAAGAAGCGCGATTACGCGACGGTCCCGGTGAGCGTCTTCACGGACCCCGAGATGGGCGCCGTCGGCCTAACCGAAGAAGAGGCGAAGAGGTTCGGCGCGGCTGCCACGGCGCGCACGGTCCACTTTCTCTCGGTTGGGATGGCCCACGTCCTGGAAGAGACGCAGGGATTTGTCAAGGTGATCGCCGAGACAAAGTCCGGTAGGGTCCTGGGCGCGCACGTCATCGGCACGCACGCCTCGGAACTCGTCAATATCTTTTCCCTTGTTATCAAAAACGGCTTGAGCGTCAAGGACCTCGCCCGCACGGTCTTTGCGCATCCCAGTATCTCGGAGGTGGTCGGTGAAGTTGCCCGGTCTTTCTGAAAATCGTATCCGGTCTTACGCGGCGCCCCAAATCCTCGATGTCGGATTCCTTAATTACGAGGAGGGGCTCGCTCTTCAAAAAAAGATCGTCGCCGAGGTGGTCAGCGGTTGGGGCCCCGAGACGTTGATCATTTGCGAGCATCCCCCCGTCGTCACCTACGGCCGCCGGACCCGACAGGAGAATTTTCTCGTCTCTTTCGATGAGCTGCGCACGTTGGGGATAGGCGTCTATCCGGCGGACCGCGGCGGGGACGTAACGTATCATGGTCCCGGCCAGATCGTCTTTTATCCGATCCTCGACCTGCGGCGCCGCGGCCGAGACCTGCACTTTTACTTGCGACAACTGGAGTTATGTGTTATTAATGCTTTGAGAGGCCACTTCGGATTAAATGCCTACCGTAAGGAAGGTCTCACCGGCGTCTGGGTCGGCCCCTACAAGGTTGCTTCGATAGGTATCGGCGTCAAGAACTGGGTGACCTATCACGGGTTGGCCCTGAACGTGGCGACGGACATGGCGCCCTTTAAGACGATCCGGGCGTGCGGGGGCGATGGCCGGATGGCGGCGATCGCATCATTCTTTCGGGACGAGGATCTGCCGGTCCAAGAGGTCAAAGAGTGCCTGGTCGAAAGTTTTCGCGAAATCTTTTTCCAGGGCGACGGGAGACCGATTCCATGATCCACGTATATCTGCCCGATCTGGGCGAGAACGTCACGAAGGCAACGATCTCCTACTGGTATTTTGAGAGCGGTGCGGCCGTGACAGAGGGCAGCGACCTGGTGGAGGTCGCGACGGACAAAGCCACTTTTAACGTGCCGGCACCTTGCTCGGGCATCCTGATTGAGATAACGGCACACGAAGGGGATGTGGTCCGTCCTGGCGCCGTACTGGCGACCATCGAAGAGGATACGGTGGTGGAAGGCGACGATGACGACAGGGAGATAAACGCGAGCGGATGACAGGGAGACAGGCGCGGGTGGATGACCCGGGCATGAAAGTTGACTAGTTGGGGGAGCATAAAATCAGGCGCACGCCTGATTTTTTGCTTTATTCCGCCTTCGCAAAAGGCTCCGGACTTGTCCCGGCAGAGTGCTTGTTATGGCCGGGACTTACCCCGGGGACTATCCATAGGCGCCTGCGGACGAAATAACCTGTTGACAAAACAGAAGTTACGAATTAAATTATAATTAACTAGCGTAACTATGAGAAAACTTGAAGTGATAACCGCCAACGTGGGGTCTGGAGCGAAGGAGATCATGGGCGCTAAGGAGGTTGCAGCGTATCTTGACCTGCACCTCCTTACCGTCCATAAGCTGGCGCGTGAAGGGCGTCTGCCTGCGTTTAAGGTGGGCCGGGACTGGCGGTTCCGGCGCAGTTCGATAGACAGCTGGATAAAACAAGAGGAGATGCAGCGTCGGCGCAAGTAAGGCACCTATGGCCAAGCGTATCGTCATAACCGGCATCGGCGTGCTTGCATCGAACGCTATAGGTAGGGAAGCCTTTTGGGCATCTTTAAAAGAGGGCCGCTCGGGCATCAAGGACGTCTCGCTCTTTGACACCAGCAAGATGCGCACCAAAAAGGCCGGGGAAATCAAGGATTTTGACCCCGTGCCGTTTTTGGGGCCCAAAGGCCTGCGTTTACTCGACCGCAGCACGAAACTGGTCAACGTGGCGGCAAAGCTTGCGCTTGATGACGCGAAGTTTCAGGTCACGCAAGAGAACACCAATGACGTGGGCGTCGTCCTGGGCACGACTCTCGGAAGCATCTGGAGCATCAGCGAGTTCGACAAGACGGCCCTGATCGAGGGGCCGCGCTACGTGAACCCGGCGCTCTTTCCCAATACGGTCATCAACTCGCCGGCGAGCCAGATATCTATCCGGTTCGTCATCAAGGGCTTCAACACGACGATCGCGACGGGTTTCACGTCGAGCCTGGATGCCCTGAAGTACGCGCGCGATTTTTTAGAGTGGGACCGGGCCAAGGCGATCCTCGTCGGCGGGGTCGAAGAACTGTGCCTCCAGACGTACTTGGGTTTTTATAAGCTGAATTTTCTGGCCGGCGCGAAAGAGGGGACCGAAGAGGTCTTGTGTCCCTTTGACCGGAGGCGCAACGGTATCGTCTTCGGTGAAGGGGCGGGAATGTTCCTGATCGAAGATTACAAGGACGCCAAAACACGCGGGGCGCATATCTACGCGGAGATCAAGTCGATCGGTTACAGCTTCCATCCGTACCGTTTGAACAAGTACCATCGCCTCGGCACAGGGATCCGCAAGGCTCTGCGGGAAGCGATAAAAGGCGCGGGGCTGGAACCCGCTGACATCGATTGCATCCTGGCCAACGCGAACTCGACGAAAGAGGCGGATTTAATCGAGACGGAGGCGATAAAGGACGTCTTTGGCACATCGGCGAAAAAGATCCCCGTGAGCGCCATCAAGTCGTATTGCGGTGAGACCTTCAGCGCCTCGGGCGCGATGCAGCTGGCCGCGGGGGCCGGAGTCATCGAGGAGGGGTTCATCCCCGGGACGCTGAATTACAAGGAGGCGGACCCGGCCTGCGACCTCGATTACGTGCCGAACAAGGCGCGCCGGGCAAAGGTGAAAAACGTCCTGATCAGCTGTTTCGGCCCCAGCGGAGCGCACAACTGCGTCGTGCTTTCGCAGCCATAAGGTTTCGCCAGGCGAAAAGGCTTCACCTTAGCCTGTCGCTGGCCCGTTGAAAAGACGAAGCCTTGACGAGTGATATCTGAGGTCTTGTGGAAAATCAGGAATTAAAAGGCAAGGTGGGCATCGTTACCGGCGCGAGCCGCGGCATCGGCCGGGCCGTGGTCCTGCGGTTGGTCCGGGAGGGGGCACGGGTCGCCTTCATCTATTCTCAGAAGGAAGAGATGGCGAGGTCTGTCTTGAAAGAGATGAAGGAGGCCGGCAGCGAGGGCCTGAGTTTTAAAGGCGACGTCCGCCATTACGAGACGTGCCGGGAGTTCGTCGAGAAGGTCAAAGAGTTCTTCGGCGGCCTGGACTTTCTGGTCAACAACGCCGGCATCACGCGCGACAGGGCCTTTATGATGATGGAGCCCTCGGAATGGCAGGAGGTCATCGACACGAACCTGACCGGATATTTCAACATGGCGCGCTCCGCCATCGTGAGCTTCTTGAAGCAGAAGAGAGGCAATATCGTCAATATTTCTTCGGTCAGCGGCATCAGCGGCACGAGCCGGCAGGCGAACTATGCGGCGTCCAAGGCCGGCATCATCGGCCTGACCAAGGCCCTGGCCAAAGAGGTGGCCGGTTACGGAATCCGCGTCAATTGCGTGGCGCCCGGCTATATTGAGACGGACATGACCGCTTCGCTCAAGGAGGACCTTAAGGCAAAGTTCACGGCGGCCATCCCGAAGGGCCGCTTCGGTAAGCCGGAAGAGGTTGCCGCGGCAGTGGCATTCCTGTTAAACGACAGGTCCGGTTACATGACAGGCCAAGTCATCAAAGTCGACGGCGGCTTGCACACAAGTTGGTAGACATCCGAGGAGGCTTTTGCGCGATGGCTGATAAAATGCAAGAGGAAATCCTGGATATCGTCTCGATGGTGATCGAGAAGGAGAAGAAGCAGATTCCTCTGGACGCCCACCTGATCCAGGAGGTCGGGGCGGATTCGATGATGGCGCTCGAGATCCTCGCCGCGCTCGAGAAGAAGTACCGCATCGTGATCCCCGAAGAGAAGCTCAAGGAGATGACGACCGTGAACCGCATCATCGCCATGGCAAAGGCGGCGAAAAAGAAATGAGCAAGCAGGCGAGATCCTTAGAGATCGAGGACATCAAAAAACTTATCCCCCAGCGTTTTCCTTTTCTGATGATCGACCGCGTCCTCGAGGCGAGCCCCGAAAAGGTCGTCGCCATCAAGAACGTCACGGCCAACGAACCCTTCTTCCCCGGACACTTCCCCGACCAAAAGGTCATGCCCGGCGTCCTCCTGATCGAGGCCATGGCCCAGGCCGGCATCATCCTCTACCGCCAAAAGTTCCCGAACGATAAATTGCTTTTTTTGGTCTCTGTTAAGGCTCGTTTCCACGTCCCCGTCATCCCCGGCGACCAACTTAAGATTCAGGTGGTTCCAATCAAGCTTCTGTCAAAAATGGGCATTGAGAAGGCCGAGATTTTTGTTGGAAATACAAAGGTGGCAGGGTGTGAATTGGCTTTTGGTAGCCAGGACGCAAAAGCTCTATGACCCCTAAGAAAATAAATCGCGACCCCAAACGCCGCGTCGTCGTTACCGGCCTTGGGGTCGTCTCATCTATCGGTATCGGTGTCAAGGATTTCTGGAGGAATCTTATTGCCGGCAAATCCGGTATCTCGGAAATCGAATCCTTCGATACCTCCGCCTACCCCGTCCACAAGGGCGGTGAGGTCAAAAACTTCCACCCCGAGGACTTCATCGACCGCCGCAAACTCAAGCACCTCGGCCGCGCCTCCCAAATGGCCATCGCCGCCACCAAGCTGGCTATCGAGGACGCTTGTCTGAAAAGTAAGGACTTGAAGGCAAGCGGCGTCCTCCTTGGCACAACGATGGGCGAAACCCAGATCCTAGAAGAACTTGACAAGCGGTGGATTGACTACGGAAGTGAAGCGTTAACTGACAACTTGATTCTGGCTTATTCAAGCAACAATCTTTCCGTTAATGTCGCTTCATATTTTACGATTTTTGGTTTTAATGGAGTCATGCCGACTGCCTGTTCTTCAGCAAATTACGCCATAGGATACGGTTTTGATTTGATTAAAACCGGCAAGGCTGAAATATTTCTCAGTGGCGGCGTTGATGCTTTCTCTCGAGTAGCTTTTACTGGTTTTAATCGGTTGCTGGCCATGGCTCCCAATTTGTGCCAACCATTCGATAAAAACAGAAAAGGAATGATGCTGGGAGAAGGTGCCGCTATCTTGGTCATCGAAGAATTAAATTGTGCACTTAAACGAAAGGCGCATATTTATAGTGAAATCTTGGGTTATGGCTTGAGTTGCGATGCTTACCACATGACTCAACCATCAGTGGAGGGAGTTGCAGAATGTATACGAAAAGCAATTGATGTATCAAAAGTTAATGTCGTAAATATTGATTATATTAGCGCTCATGGAACTGGAACTCTACAAAATGACCGCGTCGAATGTTTTGCTTTAAAAAAAGTTTTTAAAAAGCAATTATCTGAAATTCACATCAGCTCAATTAAATCTATGCTTGGGCATACAATGGGTGCTGCTTCTGCATCGGAGAGTATCGTTTGCTCGATGGTTCTTAAAAAAAAATCTGTGCCCCCAACCATTAATTTTTCAACAGTTGATCCTGAATGCGATATAGATTGTGTTCCAAACGTTTATCGAAAAATTCGCAGAGCGCGAATTGTTTTGAATAACTCTTGTGCTTTTGGCGGCAATAATGCCTGTATAGTAATGAGCAGATATTAATTTTATTATGAAAACGAGTACTTTGGCTAAGAAAAAGCAAGTTGTCGTAACTGGCATCGGCCCAGTAACTTCAATGGGATTAAATATTGATGATTTGTGGAACAATATTTTGGAACAGAATATTTGTATTACAGAAGAGCGATGTTCAGTGGATGGAGAGCTTTGGGAGCGATTTTTTGCGCATCGAATTCGCGAGTTTAACATTAATCGTTTTAATATCAATGATAATATTCTTAAGCGTATTGATGTTTGGCGAGGGGGCGCGAGGGATCTTGATTTAGATTATTTCTTAGCTTCAGTTAAATTGTCTTTAGACGATTCGCGAATTACTTACGATGCTCAATATAACGATATCGGGTTAGTACTTGCCCATGAGAATCCAGGATTAAATAT
>CAZCSY010000063.1:0-9278 GCA_964501505.1 uncultured Planctomycetia bacterium | reverse complement strand
GCTTTAAATTGTCAAGGATTAAATTCACCATCTCCTCAACCTTTTTAAAATCCGTAACATCCGTCCCAAAAGACATCGCCCGGCGACCCAGGGACTCGATGTCTTTCCGGGTCGCCTGCGCGATCTCCGGGTCCACGTCGCAGATGACGACGTCCGCGCCCTCTTTGGCAAAGACCAGGGCGATCTCGCGACCAATCCCCCGGCCGCCCCCCGTCACCAAAGCTACCTTGCCTTCAAGCCGTTGAGCCACTGTCTGCTCCCGATTTATCACCACTCCCATCCCGCCGTAGGCCCCAGACGCCTATCTTACCGAAGGCCCCGCGTCGCCGGCTCTTGCCTTCCTGCGGAACGCCCCGTGTCACCCGTTCTTGCCTTCCAGTGATACGGGGCGATGCGGGGCCGAAGGTCCCGTATCGCCAGCTCTCTGCCTCCAGTGATACGGGGTGAGCCGGGACTCACACACCCGCCACGGCCTGGATCTCCTCGGCGCGGCCCACGCTGATCACCCTGGCCGTCGGCTCGATCTTCTTCATAAGCCCCTTGAGGACGCTGCCCGGGCCGATTTCAAGAAATGTCCTGATGCCGCGACTCAAAAGGAACCGCATCGACGCCTCCCAGTAGGTCGCGCCGTTCACCTGCCTAATGAGATTGTTTCTAATAACAACCGGATCGGTCTGTTCCTGCGCATCCACATTTGAAATCAGGGGCACGCGAGCCCGCTCAAAACCGACCCTGTCGATCTTCGCCTTAAGCTGCCGGCTCGCTTCATCCATCAAGGAAGAGTGGAACGCACCGCTTACATCCAAAGGGATCACCCGTGTGGCGCCTTCTTCCATCGCTTTGTGCGATGCGGCCCCAACGCTCTCTCGCCGGCCGGAGATAACCACCTGACCCGGACAATTCAGGTTGGCCACCTCGCACTGCGTTGCGGCGCAAATCCGCCCCACCGCATCCTTATCGAGCCCCAGGACACAGCTCATGGTGCCGGGGACTTTACGGGCACAGGACTCCATCAATTCACCGCGCGCATGGACAAGCGACACCCCGTCGCGAAAACCGATGACGCCGGCCGCCACCAGGGCCGTGTATTCCCCCAGACTCAGGCCCGCGACATAAGCGGGCTCGAGGTCTGGATACGCGGACCTCAGGGCGGCCAAACACGCCAGACTCGTCGTAAAGACGGCCGGCTGGCAGTTCTGTGTCCGCGTCAGTTCTTCGGCGGGGCCCTCAAAACAGAAACGAGAAAGCGAAAAGCCTAAAATCTTATCGGCCTGGTCAAAGAAATGCGTTGCGTTGGGAAAGGCCGCGGCAATATCCTTGCCCATGCCCACATACTGGGCACCCTGACCGGGGAACAAAAAGGCGATTTTATGCATGGGTTTTTTGAGAGTGGGGAAACTTACTTCTGCCAGCGCAGAACGCACGACCCCCAGACGAGACCCGCACCAAAGGCATCCAGGACCACCACGCTGCCCGGCCTGATGCGACCGCCGTGGTACGCCTCGCTGAGCGCCACGGCCGTCGAGGCCGCGGACATGTTTCCGTAACGGGCGACGTTGAAAAAGATCCTCTCTTTCGGCAGGCCCATCTTGCGCGCCACCGCGTCGAGGATCCGCATGTTGGCCTGATGGGGGATGAAACAATCGATATCCTCGACGCCCAGGTCACACTGCTTGAGCGCCTTACACGCGGCGTCGGACATGATCCTGACCGCCAACTTAAAGACCTCGTTGCCGCGCATCTTTATAAAGTGCATGCGGTCGCGGACCGTCTCCTTGGTCGTCGGGTACCGGCTGCCCCCGCCGGGAAGCATCAGGAGTTCTGTCAAGGCGCCGTCACTACCCAGGTAGCTCGCCAGGATGCCGTCGCCTTTGACCGGAGCGAGCACCGCCGCGCCGGCCCCGTCGCCGAAGAGCACACACGTATTGCGGTCCGTCCAGTCCGTGATCGCCGAGAGCTTCTCCGCGCCGATCACGAGGGCCCGCTCATACACGCCCGAGGCGATCATCTGCCGCGCCATCTCCAGACCGTAGAGGAAACCGGCGCATGCCGCGTTCAGGTCAAAGCACGCCGCATCCTTTGCGCCGATCTTCTCCTGAACGAAACAGGCTGTCGCCGGGAAGGGCATGTCGGGCGTCACGGTGGCCACGACGATGAGGTCGATCTCCTCGGCCTTGACCTTCGCGTCTTTGAGCGCCTCTTTGGCGGCGTAGGCCGAGAGCACCGATGTCGATTCATGGGGGGCCGCGATGCGGCGCTCCTTGATGCCGGTGCGCGTCGTGATCCACTCATCGGAGGTCTCCACCATCTTCTCCAGGTCCTTATTCGTCAGGACCTTCCTGGGGGCGTAGGAGCCCAGGCCGATGATGCCCACCGGTCTTAAGCATTTGCGTTTTTTCATGACACGCGGGCCAGGGTCTTTTTTACCGCT
The DNA here is from genome assembly GCA_964501505.1 of uncultured Planctomycetia bacterium. Lineage (GTDB taxonomy): Bacteria > Omnitrophota > Gorgyraeia > Velamenicoccales > Velamenicoccaceae > CAZCSY01. The sequence goes on along the minus strand of CAZCSY010000063.1, from coordinate 6,847 downwards.
GCGAGGATGTTCTGGTTGATGTGGCGGTCGACTTCCTTCTGGGCGAAGTGGATCGCGTTCATGACGGCCTTGGCCGAAGAGCGACCGTGGCCGATGATCACGATGCCGTCCACGCCCAACAGCGGCGCGCCGCCGTATTCGGAGTAGTCGATCTTCTTCCTGAAATTGCGGAAACACGACCGCGCCAGGCCATACGCCAGGCGGCCGCGCCAGTCCGCCCCCAGCTCTTGCTTTAAAAAATACGCCAGGGTCTCGGCGATGCTCTCGGCGACCTTGAGCGTCACGTTGCCCACAAAGCCGTCGGCCACGATCACGTCGCACTGGCCGGAAAAGATATCCTTGCCCTCGACGTTGCCGATAAAATTCACGGGGCTCTGCTCGATGAGCTGATAGGTCTCCCGGACAAAATCCGTGCCCTTCGTCTCCTCTTCGCCGATGTTCAGGAGCCCCACCGTCGGGCGTTTCTTGCCGAGGATGTTCTCGAAGTAGGCACTGCCCATGAGGGCATACTGCAAAAGGTGCAGGGGCTTGGGGTCGATGTTCGCGCCGGCGTCGATGATGAGCGAGACGCCGGTGCGGTTGGGCATCACGATGGCGATCCCCGGCCGCTCGATGGTCTCCAGCAGGCCGAGCTTGAGCGTAGCGCCGCAGACGACCGCGCCGGTGTTGCCCGCGCTAAAAAAGGCATCCGCGCGCCCATCCTTGACGCACTGGATGCCTACCGAAATAGAAGAGTCCTTCTTGCGCCGAACCGCCGCGGCCGGCGCCTCGTCCATCTGGACGATCTGTGAGGCGTGGACGATCTCGACGCGGGAGGCATCATGGCGGCGCCGGGCCAGGCGCGCCTTCAGGTCACCCTGGGGCCCCACCAGCAAGACAGCAACGTCAAAGCGAGTCACCGCCTCCAGGACCCCGTCGATGACCACATCGGGAGCATGGTCGCCCCCCATCGCGTCAACAGCGACTCGAACCATATATCTCCTCCGGCAATCGACTACCGGCTCTTCCTCTTCTTCTTTTCTGCCTTCTTGGCACGTCGGGACTCGAAGTCGATGATCGAGCGGCCGTCATAGGTACCGCACGCCAGACAGATGCGGTGCGGCTCCTTGGGCGCCTTGCATTGCGGACACGTCCCCAAGACGGACCGCGCGACCTTCCAGTGTGTCCGGCGCCGGCGTCCCCGGGCCCGTGAGTGTCTGCGTCGTGGATTCGGCATATATCTTCTCTCCTAATAACAACGGCATCGTTCGGTATTCAAATCCGCTCCGCAACGGGCGCACAGGCCCTTGCAGGAATCGGAACATAAGATCTTCGCAGGGAAGCTCAACAGGATCTCTTCGCGGATATCGTCGTCCAGCTCAATGCCGCGCGCCCCCGTCTCCACTGCGTATATGAATTTAAGCGACTTTTCGAAGGACGCGTTGAACGGCTGGTCGCAGCGACCGCAGACCGCCCGCACCGACGCCCTAACGGTGACGCCGACCCGCGCCACCCCGCTGTCCCGCCGGGCCGTGGCCGCCACGTGAACCCGACTCTGAAAACGCCACGCGGGCGCATTTAGATCGAAGACCCCGGCATCCCAGTCTTCCGCAAGGACGATATCCCGGTCTTCCGGAAGGCGCCACGGCTCAATGCGCATGGGGCAAAGAACGGTAAAAAAAGACGGGCCTGGTCCTGAAAGGACTCAGCCCTTCTTTCCGAGCTTCTTCTTCAGCGCCTCGTGGGCGCAGCGGGGGAGAAAATACGACACGTCCGCGCCCAGGGCGGCGGCTTCTTTTAAAAGATTAGACGAAAGATAGCTGTACGATTCAGACGGCATCAAAAAGACGGTCTCCACCGAATCTTCCAGCTTGCGGTTCGTCAGGGCCATCTGAAATTCGTACTCGAAGTCGGAAAGCATCCTCAGCCCCCGGATGACGATGCCCGCCTTCTCGCGGCGCGCCAGGTCCACCACCAGGCCGTCAAAGCTTTTGACCGTGACCCCATCGAGACCCTTGAGGGACTCCTTGAGCAGGCGCACGCGCTCCTCAACACAGAAGAGCGGGCTCTTCTGAGGGTTATGGGCCACGGCGACGGTCACCTCACCGAAGGTCTTGAGCGCCCGCTTGACCAGATCGATGTGGCCGTTCGTGACCGGATCAAACGTCCCCGGATAAATAGCCTTCTGGCACATAACTCAAGGATTACGCTGATAATACGACACCAGGATCTGTCCGTAGCGGCTCTGTTTGAAGAGGCGCAAAACACCCTCTTCTCTAGGCAAGGCCTCCTGACGGCCGTGCTCGACGATGACAAAACTATGACGGGCTAATATACCACCGACCCCCAACATTTGCAAGGTTTTTTTCGCCAAGCCCTTATGGTAGGGCGGGTCGGCCAGGACAATATCGAAAAACCTGCCCTTCTTGGCCAGGATGATCAGGGCCAGACCCGTATTTTTGAGGAAGGCCCGGGACGCCTCTTCAACCCCCAGCGCCTTCACGTTGCGTGCGAGAACGGCCAGGGAACGCCTGTCCCTCTCAATAAAGACCGCCTCCCGGGCGCCCCGGTAGAGCGCCTCCAGGCCCAACGCGCCGCTGCCAGCGAACAAATCCAGGACCCTCGCGCCGTTAACGGCTCCAGCCAGGGTATTAAAGACTGCCTGGCGCACCTTGTCCTGGGTGGGGCGTATGTGTCTGGGAAAATCTATGCGGCGGCCCTTGTGCGTGCCGGCGATGATGCGCATGTCACGTGAACGAATCAGGAAAGATCTTCCGTCAATTTACCTGTGCTGAGATCCAAACGAAAGTCCCAAACTGATGCTCCCATACAGCCACTAACCGAAACACCCCGAGAGGCCTCAAGTCTCTGGGGATTGAAGGTGTTGGGCTCGATGGAATAGTTGAAATATCTTCCTGAAGGTAAGTTCGGATCGCTCATCCCCATCCGGGACCAATTGAGACGGTGGCCGCTGTCGATGGGCTCGTTTTCGGCGATCAATCTCTGGTAGCCTGCGTAACCGGAAAGTAAAATCTGCCTGGCCTCGCTCCCTCTGCCCCTCTCAATGAAAGACCTCTGCGTCGCGACGGCGACGCTCGCCAGGATCCCTACGACTATCGTCACGATAACGATCTCGATCAACGTAAAACCCCGCCGGTTTTCCACGTCCCCTCCTTATCTCGCTGATAATCAACGAAAGTTGTAGTGTTTCTTGACGGACTTTTTGATGTCCCACGTACAGGAGAGCCCCTTGGGAAAGGTCACGAAATCACCCTCACCGAAGCTGACCTTCTGCCCATCCCGGGTCTCGACCGTGACGTCGCCTTCCAGGATGAAGCACTCTTCCGTGCTGTCGTACGACCACGGAAAGCGCGCGACCCCTTTGGTCCAAATGGGCCAGCCCTGCACGCCCCGCCTTTTCAGCTCATCCGGGGGCAATCGCTCGACCTTTATGTCCATGACAACCTCCTTTAAAGGAATAACATCCTTATAACCAGATACCCGACGTTGTCCACGCACTCTCCGAGTGAAAAAGTCCTGTATCGAGGTTCTCGTTGCCTGCGTTGCCCGGTGGCACGGCGCGCGGCCGGCGTACCGCGGCCTGGGTCACTACGGGTGCGACCAGACAAATCGCTGAATCTCTTGCCGGTCTTCCTTCGAGATCTCCAGGAACTCGATGCCGACATCGCGGCGGTTGCGGCCCGCGCCGGCCTTGACGGGCGACGTCCAGACGACGCGACCCACGGCATGGATCGTCTTTTGAGGCGAGAGTTCGATATCGAGCCTCAAGCGCTCTCCCACATCCACACGCTCATAAAAGATAAGGCAGATGCCTCCGGCAGAGATGTTCTTCGTCGGGAGGGCGTCGGTCTTCGCGTCCCCCCTTTGGGGCGCCACCTTTTCCCACCGGACATCGACGGCGACGCTCAGCCTCGGGAATCTTCTCTTCTCCGGCACGGCTCGTCCTTTGCAAAAAAGTTAACCGCTCGGGCGGGTCTTCCTTCTCACCACATTAACCCGTATTTTCTGACTCGTCAACCCAGAACTTCTCTACGGGCAGCCCAGGGGCGCGCGACCCCGCTACCCCACCTCCAGGAACTTCTCAAACTCCGGGAACCGCCGGTAGAGGGCCACCTTGAGCTCCTGATGGATCCGGCTTTCCAAAAACGGATCGTCGCGCAGAAGGCGGACCGCGTCCTCGCGGGCGGCCTTCAATAAATGCATCTGTTTCAACGGATCTGCCAGGCGCAACTCCGTCAGGCCGTGCTGACGCTCTCCAAAAAATTCGCCCGGCCCGCGGATCTTCAGGTCCTCTTCGGCGATACGAAAGCCATCCGGATAAGCGACCATGGCTTGAAGGCGGCGGCGTGACTCCTGCGTCGCTGGGTCGGCGATCAGATAACAGCAGGAAGCATGCGGGCCCCGGCCTACGCGGCCGCGCATCTGGTGCAACTGCGAGAGCCCGAACCGGTCTGCGTTATCGATGACCATGACGACGGCATTAGGCACATCGATGCCGACCTCGAGGACCGTCGTCGCGACCAGGATGGCGATCTGGCCCTTGTGAAAACGCCGCATGACGTCCTGCTGGGCCTCTTTCGCCAGGCGGCCGTGCACGAGGCCCAGGCGCAACCCCTTGAAGGGTCCCTGGCCGAGCTCGCGGAACATCCGCCTGGCCGACTGCAGTTCGAGGCGGGGATTCTCCTCGATAACGGGATAGACAAAATACGCCTGGCGGCCCGCGGCCACCTCTCGTTTCACGCGGTCGTAGACATCCTGGCGCGCCTGCGAAGAAAAAAGCTGCGTCGTCTGGGCTCCGCGGCCCGGCGGCATCTCATCGATCACGGAGATATCCAGGTCGCCGTACAAGGTCAAAGAGAGGGTCCGGGGGATGGGTGTCGCCGTCATGATGATCACGTCCGGATCAAGGCCTTTCTGCCTGAGGATCCCCCGTTGCGCAACGCCGAATTTGTGCTGCTCGTCGATCACGACCAGTCCCAGCTTGTGAAAGGCGACCCCTTGCTGGATCAGGGCATGTGTGCCGATGACGATGTCCACCTTGCCCTTGCGGACCTCCTGAAGGGCCCTCTTCTTTTCCTTGGGCGTCAGGCTGCTCGTCAAGAGCCCCACGCGGACGCGTGACCGGTGAGGGTCCGTTGAGAAGAGGGTCTTGAGGTTCTGGTAATGCTGCTGCGCGAGGATCTCCGTCGGCACCAAAAGGGCCGTCTGACAGCCGTTCGCAGCGGCCATCAGGGCCGCAAGGGTGGCGACGATCGTCTTGCCCGAGCCCACATCGCCCTGCAAGAGACGCTGCATGGGCGCACGACGGGCCATGTCGCGTGCGATCTGTGCAAGGACCCGTTTTTGCGCGCCGGTCAAAGTAAAGGGCAACGCCGCCTGGACGCCCGCCAGCGCCCCTGTGTCGATTCGAAAAGCGATGCCCCGCCGCTGACGGCGGGTGTGCCGGCGCATCAAGACCGGCAGCTGAAAGAGAAAAAACTCCTCGAAGGCCAGGCGCTCGTAGGCCTGGCGCTGCTGTTCGGGCGTCTCGGGAAAATGAATAAAGCGCAGGCTCTGCGCGATGTTGAGGAGAGCGCGGCGGCTGCGCACATCATAGGGCAAGATCTCTTTCAATCGGGGAAGGTTCGCGTTCAACAGCTCTTCCATGACGCGGCGCATGAGCCGCTGGGAGATGCCTTGAGGCAAGGCGTAAACGGGCAGCATGCCGCGCCGGTCCGCGAGGACGGCGTCTTCGCCGTCCAGGATCTCGAAGTCGGGAGCGGTGAGCTGGAGGCGGCCTTTGTAGAGTTCGGCCCGGCCGAACAAGAGAACGCGCGTGCCGGTCTTGAAGTAGGTACGCAGGTACGGCTGGTTAAACCAGACCGCGGTGAGGCTCCCCGTCTCGTCGGCCGCCCGCACCTCCAGGACGCGGAATCCCCGACGGTGAAAGCTCTCCCGGGCCTGACAGGCCTCTATCATCACCGCGACCGAGACCGTCTCGCCGGGGACGACCGCGGTGACGCAGGTAAGGACGCGGCGATCCTGATAACGCCTGGGAAAAAAATAAAGAGCGTCTTCGACGCTCTTGATGCCAGCTTCTTCAAACGCACGCGCGCGCTTCGGGCCGATGCCCTTCGTGTATTGGATAGGCGCGCAAAGGCTCTCTCGCATAACGACGCCTAACCGGTCATACAGTCCGCACCGGTGCAAGAAATCTGGTCCCCGGAGATGTTGTAGGTATAGACCCCCGTGCACGCACCGGTGTTGCAGCCCCTTCGGTAATACCGGACCTGCACCCGGGTGTTGCCCCCGGTGCGGTACACCCGATATCTGCAAAAGTTAGCGTCTTGGAGCTGCACCCCATAGGCCGCGTTGGTCTGAGCGGTGTTCGCGGTCACGCAATACGCCTGCAGGGTATAAAAATAACTCTTGACGGCATCGGTGAGCACGTGCACGCTGGCCCGCATCCCCCTGTATTGTGAGCGCTGCTTCTGCTGTTGATAGGATACCAGCGCCATGGAAGCCAACACGCTGATCACCGTCAAGACGATGAGGATCTCGACAAGAGAAAAACCTTTGAGTCTCTTCATAAGCCTCCCCTAAAAGTGTAGTATAAAAGGGGGATGAATGCAATAAGTTTTGGGAGGTCAAGGGCTGGGCATCCGGCATGGGATGAATATCCCGGGCTCGAGTTGTTCCAAGAACAAGGCAGCGCCCGAGATCAAATTAAAAACCCCTGCGGAAACCGCAGGGGTTTTTAATTTAAGAGGCGCCTTTCTACTCTCCCAAGCCCTTTCGAGCTAAGTACCATCGACCTTGAGGAGCTTAACTACCGTATTCGGAATGGGAACGGGTGTTTCCTCCTCAG
>CAZCSY010000062.1:0-9358 GCA_964501505.1 uncultured Planctomycetia bacterium | reverse complement strand
GGCCTCCCGCTCCTGGCCCATGCTCGCCCACACGTCCGTGTACAGGACGTCCGCGCCCTCGACCGCTGCCCTTGGGTCTGTCGTGACGAGAATCTGGCTGCCGGTGGATGATGCCAGAACCTGGGCTGAAGCCACCACTTCTTTACGCGGGGCAAACCCCTTGGGACTGGCGACCCGCACGTGCATGCCGAGCATCGAGGCCGCGTGGCAAAGCGAGTGGCAGACGTTGTTGCCGTCGCCGATAAAAGCCAGGGCCAACCCCTTGAGCCGGCCCTTCTTCTCCTGGACGGTAAAGATGTCGGCCAGGGCCTGACAGGGGTGGTACATCTCGCTCAGGCCGTTGATGACCGGGATCGTCGCATGGAGCGCCAGCTCCTCGACGTCCTTCTGCCTGAAGACCCGTGCCACGACGAGGTCCAGATACCGCGAAAGTGTCTTGGCCGCGTCCTTGACGGACTCGCGCACGCCGATGTTGACTTCGGCCGGGCTCAACGACATGCACTGCCCGCCCAACTGCCACACGCCGACCTGAAACGAGACGCGCGTGCGCAGCGACGGCTTCTGAAAGATGAGCCCCACCGCCCTGTTCTTGAAGGCGTCCCGGAACCTGTCCTTCTTGAGGTCCTTGGCCGTCTCGAAAATCTTCAGGATCTCTTCGGCGGTGAAGTCCGTGACCGTGAGGAAGTCCTTTTTTCCCGTCGTCATGGAAACCCCCTTAGCAAGCCCTGCGCTCATCAAAGCACGTACCCTCTTGAATCTCGTGGGCTTGCCATCCGGTGACATCCCGCCGAGCCATGACCCGAATCACATCCGGGCCTTTCATGTGCGGCGGGGTAAAGCTCCCAGCACTTCGTCCAGAACCCCGAGCGCGAAGTCGGCCTGTTTCTTCGTCACGTTCAGGGCCGGCATCAGCCGCAGGGTTGTCTCATGGGTACAGTTGATCAACAATCCTTTTTCCAGACACCTTTCATAGACCGGTCCGCCGGCCTGGTTCAGCTCGACGCCGATCATGAGACCCAGACCCCTTACTTCCTTGATGACCGGGTGCTTCTTCTTTAAAGCCTCAAGCCGTTCAAAGAGATACGGCGCCATACGGCCGACGTTGGCCAGCATCTTGTCCTTCTGGATCGCCTTGAAGACGCCCAGGGCTGCCCGGCAGACAACTGGCCCCCCGCCGAAGGTCGAGGCGTGCATCCCGGGCTTGAGCGTGTCCGCGATATCCTTGTGCGCAACCGCGCAACCGATCGGCAACCCCCCGCCCAGCGACTTGGCCAGCGTCACGATGTCCGGGGTGATGCCGTAGTTCTGAAACGCGAACATCCTGCCCGTCCGGCCCATGCCGGTCTGGACCTCATCGACGATCAAGAGGAGTCTGTTCTGTGTGCAAAAATCCCTGACCTTACGGACAAAATCCGGTTCCGCCACGCGGACCCCGCCCTCGCCCTGAACCAGCTCCATCATGACCGCAACGGTCTTATCGGTCTTTGCCGACCGCAAAGCCTCAAAATCATTGAAGGCGACATTCGTCACAAAGCCCTCGACCAGGGGCTCAAAACCCTTCTGGTACTTGGCCTGACCGGTCGCCGTGAGCGTCGCCAGTGTCCGGCCGTGAAAGGCATCCTGGAACGTGATGATCTCATAGCGTACAGCGCCGTTGCCGCTCGCGCCCCACGCCCGGGCCAGCTTAATGGCGGCCTCATTGGCCTCGGCGCCGGAGTTGGCAAAGAAGACCTTGCCGGGGAAGGTCTGACGGATCAGCTCGGCGGCGAGCTTCGCCTGCGCCGGATGAAAATAGTTGTTCGGCAGATGGATCAGTTTGCCGAGCTGGTCGCGGATGGCGCACAGGACCGCCGAGTGGCAGTGGCCGACGTTACCCACGCCCCAACCGGGAAAAAAATCGACGTACTCCTTACCGTCGATATCAACCAGCTTCATGCCCTTGCCCTTCACGAAGATCCGCGGGACCTTCGTGTAGGTCGGCATGATGCAGCCGCTATAGGCCTCAAAGATATCCTCTTTGGTCATCTATTTCACGATCTCCGTTCCGATGCCCATGTCCGTGAAGATCTCGAGCAGGATGGCGTGCGGGATGCGGGCATCGATGATGTGTGTCTTCTTCACGCCTCCCTTGAGGGCATCGATACAGGCATTCACTTTGGGGATCATCCCTGCCTGAATCACCTTCTGGCTGATGAGGCTCTTGATGTCCTTCAGGCGGAGGCTGCCCATCAGCGAATCCGAATCCTCCGGCTCGCGCATGACCCCGCGCACGTTCGTCAGGAGCACAAACTTCTCGGCCGAGAGGCAGGCGGCGATCTTGGAGGCCGCCTCATCGGCGTTGATATTGTACACGACGCCCTTCTCGTCCTGCCCCATGGGCGCGATCACCACCAGGGCGTGATTCTTGAGTTCCTTTTCAATCTCATCGACGGCGACCCCGGCCACCACGCCTACAAAACCCATGTCGACCTTGGAGGGCATCTTCTGGGCGCGGAGGATGCCGTGTTCCTTTCCGCTCAAGCCCGCGACCGACCCGCCGATCTTCGAGACCTCATCGACGATCATGCCGTTGAGCTCGCTCAATTCCTCCTCGACGACCTTCAGGGTCTGGGCGTCCGTCACACGCATGCCGTCGACAAACTCCGTCTTCTTGCCGATCTTGCGCATCTTTTCCGAGATATTCGGCCCGCCGCCGTGCACGAGGACGGTCCTGATGCCCATGAACGTCAAAAAGACCAGGTCCTCCAGGACGCCCTTGCGGATCGACTCCTCCCCCAGGATGCTGCCGCCGTACTTGAAGACAAAGATCTTATGCCTGAAGCTCTTGATATACGGCAGCGCCTCGATCAACACATCAGCCTTCCTAATCGCCTCTTCCATGATTTGCCCTCTTCTCTTAATATCCCGCAAACCACCCCGGATCTCTCGCGTCTTCCTTCCCAGGATCCGGGGTGCATAAAACGTTATGTACTTTCCCGTAAACAGCCCCCCGGATTTCCCCTTTGGGATTCCCGAAATCCGGGGTGCTCAATTATATGCCGCGTTGATCCGCACGTAGCCGTACGATAAATCGGAGGTCCAGACGCGCTTCCCGCCCCGGCCCTGGGCCAGGTCGATCGTCACGTCGATATCCCGCCCCCTCAGCATGCCCCTCTTTTTGAAGACCACGGGCCTGCCCCTCCTGAAGACAAAGACACCGTTCAACGCGATCGTCATCTTTTGCCAATCCAGACGCGCGCCGACCGCGCCCAGCGCCGCGGCGATGCGGCCCCAGTTAGGATCCGAACCGAACATCGCGCACTTAAAGAGCGCCGAGTTCGCGACGGCGAAGGCGAGCGCTTCGGCCTCATTATCGCTCACCGCCCTCCTCACGTTGATCGCGATGAACTTTGTCGCGCCCTCGGCATCCCGCACGATCATCCGGGCCAACGCGACACAGACTTCCCGCAGAACCTTTAAAAATATGCCGTAATCCCGCGAGCCCGCCACGATCGTCTTATTGGCGGCCAGTCCGTTGGCCAGCGCCACGACCGTGTCGTTCGTGCTCATGCAGCCGTCAACGGTGATCGCGTTGAAGGAGCGCGCCACGGCATCCGCCAGGGCCTTCCTCAAGGTCCCTTGCGCTATCGCGGCGTCGGTCACGATAAAAGAGAGCATCGTGGCCAGCCGCATCCGTGGGGCGATCATGCCTGCGCCCTTAGCGATGCCGCACACGGTGGCCCGCCGGCCGCCGATAGAAAAAGAAACCCGTACCTCCTTGCTGAAGGTGTCCGTTGTCCGTATCGCTTCGGCCATTCGGGAGAGACCGCGGTCATCCAGATCCTCAACCAGCCTGGGCACGGCCCGGACCGCGCGATCAACGGGCATCTGCCGGCCGATAATTCCCGTGGACGCAACCAGCACCTGCGACGGACTCAGGCGCAAGGCCGAGGCCGCCGCAGAAGCCATCGCCTCAGCCGCTCGGATACCCTTCGTACCCGTCATGCAGTTGGCATTGCCGCTGTTGACGATCAGGGCCTGGATCTTCCCTCGGGCCAGATGCCTACGGCTCACCTGGCGTGGTGCGGACTGGTTCCTGTTGGTGGTAAATAAAGCGGCGGCGGCACAGGGGACGCCGCAATAAAGCAAGCCCAGGTCGCGCCTGCCCCGGCGCTTGATGCCAGCCGCAACAGCGGCCGCCAGAAATCCCTGCGGAAGATGCCCCGAATTCAGGATGAGCTTCATAAAAGCGCGCTAGACTCCGGAAAGCCGCACATGAGGTTCATGTTCTGGACGGCCTGACCCGAAGCGCCCTTGACCAGGTTGTCGATGGCCGCCACGACAATGAGCCGTCTGTGCCCGGCATCGACGGCGAGACCGATGTCGCAATAGTTCGTCTCCACAACGTGCCGCAGCTGCGGCAGGACGTCCACCCCCCGAACCCGGACAAAGGGTTCGGTCTTGTAAAACTTCTTATAGAGCCCATGGATCTTCTCGGGGGCAGCGGATCTCTTGAGCCTCAGGTAGATCGTCTCATAGATCCCCCGCCGCACCGGCAAGAGGTGCGGGCAAAAGACGACCTTTATCTTCTTCGCGGCAACCCGGGAAAGTTCCTGATCGATCTCAGGGGCGTGCTGGTGCCGGATGAAACGATACCCCCTGAAGTCGCCGTCGAGCTGCGTGAAAGAAAATTCGAACCCGGCCTTCTTTCCGGCGCCTGTCACGCCCGACTTGGCGTCGATGATGATATCCTGCGGGTCCACGATCCCGGCAGCCAGCGCCGGGACGATCCCCAGGATGGCCGCCGTCGGGTAACAGCCCGGATTGGCGACAAAGGCGGCCTTCTTGATCTTTTCCCGGTACAGTTCGGGCAGGCCATAGACGGCCCTCTTCAGGTTCGCCTTGTCCTTATGGGACGTCTTGTAATAAGCGGCGTAGACGGCGACGTCGTGCAACCGGTAGTCGGCGCTGAGATCCACGATCTTCCTGCCCCGGGCCGCCAGCTGGGGCGCCAATGTCATCGACACCGTGTGCGGCAGGGCGAGAAAGGCGAGGTCACAGCGCTCGGCGGCCTTCTTCGCGTCGAAGGGTTCGCAATTCAGGTCCACCCGTCCGGCAAACTGCGGCAGGCTCTCGGTGATCGGCGCCGGCTCCTTGACGAGATCCGACAGATACGTCAGACGCACGTGGGGGTGGTTCACGAGCAGCCGTATCAGCTCTTCACCCCCGAAGCCTTTGGCCCCGATAATCCCTATGCGTAACATGCGTATCTTCCTTTCGTTTTCTCGGCGACAATTTCAAAATTGCTTCTTTTCATGGTATGCTAAAATAATCGTAACGTCAAGGTTTTTTCGTCGAGAACTCTCCCTTCCTCCGTCGGCAGCCCGTCACGCTTCCCCGCTGGAGTTCGTCTGACGCTAGAGGCAGCCTCCTGTCCGGCAGGGCCGCCACAATAAAACAGCCGCCGGGGAAGCCGGCGGCTTGGGGAATTCCTCTGTCAGTCAGACGTTAACGCTTCGTCCACTGGAAGCGCTTGCGCGCCCCCTTCTGGCCGTACTTCTTTCTCTCTTTCATGCGCGGGTCCCGCGTCAAGAAACCCCCCTTGCGCAGGAGCAAGCGATATTCGGTATCGGCCATGCCCAGCGCGCGCGAGATCCCATGGCGCAAGGCTCCCGCCTGTCCGCTCACGCCGCCGCCGTCCACCAGGGCCTGCACGTCGAACTTATTGACCGTGTTGGTCACCACGAACGGCTGGTTGATGAGCAGACGGTCTGTCTCGCGCAGGAAATAAGCCTCATAGGGTCTCTTGTTGACGGTGATGCGGCCCTGTCCGGGCGTGACCAGGCGCACGCGCGCCGTGGCCTCCTTGCGCCTTCCCGTTGCCTTGAAGATATTGTTCTGTTCCACCATGCTATTTAATCTCCAGGTTGACGAAATTTACCTTCTTGAACGGATGCTCGGCATCCGCGTATATCTTAAGCTTCTTGAGCATGTCGCGATACAAAGGCCCTGCCGGCAACATGCGGCGAACCGCGGACTTGATGACCTCGGTCGGTTTACTCCTCAGCATCACTTCGAGAGAAATACGCTTCAACCCGCCCGGATAGCCCGAAAAGCGTAAGTACTGCTTCTCCTTAAGCTTACGGCCCGTGACGCGGACCTTCCGGGCATTGATCACAACGACATAGTCACCCGTATCCATATGGGGCACGTACGTCGGCTTGTGCTTTCCCCTGATGATCGAGGCCACGCGCGCGGCCATGCGGCCGAGGATCACCCCGTTGGCATCGACCAGATACCAGCGCCGGCTTGCAGCCAACTCCTGCTTCTTAGGAACGAACGTTTTCATAGAGCGCAAATTATAACATATGCCTCGATTATGTCAATCCTATTTTTGACTTTTCCGCCGGAAGCGGTTCTCTTCCACAAGGTAGACGAAAAACCACAAAAACACGCAAAAGAGGACAAAAGACCAGCCGCAGAGGGCCGGTCTTACCTGTCGACCGACACGAGCCTCAGGGTTCTGAAAGATCCAGGCTAACTCCGTTTCGGCTACTCGAACAAGACCGTAAGAAGACAGGGGATCATCCGGATGCATGCCGGGCTCCCCCGAGGGCTCCTTGAACCAAACGATCCACTTTGCCGCCCGTTTCGCGTCAAAAGACATCCAGGGATGCACCTCCGACAACATGAAGGTGGATGTCGCCCGGTGCGACAGGACCGCCACCATCCCTCCCGCATACGGGAAGTTAGAATAGAGGATGTCATCCGGCCGCGTCCTGACCCTGATCTCATCGACCAACTCCTGCACAAATCGGGGGTGATACAATGTCTTCGCCTTTATGCTGGCGGGTCCCTCGACCCCGCCCATGTCCCGCAAGGCAGAAGAAATCCGGACCCGCATCGAGGTCTGGGCGCGCATCGAAGGGTGGGATGCTGCGAGTTCTATCTGAGGGGTGGCCACAAAAAAGATACCGGTCACAAGGAGCCAAAAGCCCCAGCGCGTGGACAGGCCTTTCGAGACGACCCGCTCCCAGCCAAAGTCCAGGGCCGTGGCTGCAAAATAACACAAAGGGATGACACCTTGTCCTGACAGGAAGCGGTCCCGGTTTGTCCACCACAGCATGGCCAGGACGGCGTAGAGCACGGCAAAATAGCGACCGCCCTTGTCCGGCCGCACAGCCCTGCCCGCACCCAGGGCCGCCAGCAGATACAAGGGGATACTGATCTGTGCCGAATAAAACTCCAAGGCCCTGCGGAAAACGAAAAAAGACCGAAACGCCCATTGATGCATGAACAAGGGCGCGGCGAGGACCAGCCCTAACAACAAAGACGCTGCTGCCCGGCGAAAGCCCCTCTTGTCTTCGACGACGCCGCCGGCCAGAAAGGCCGCAGCCGTCAGCGCCGACATCAGCGTGTGCGTGTAGAAGGCGGCGGTCAACAGGAGGCCCGCCCCTTTCCAGCGCCCTTCGTGATGCAGGAGGTACGCGCCGAAACCAAAGAGCATGGCCAGGGTAAAAGGCGCGTTGTCAATCACGTAAATGTACAGCGGGACGCTCGCCGACAGCATGAGGAGAAACAAGAAGGCGATGCGGTCCGACGCGAGCCGCCGCGCCCCGCGCCAGAAGACGAAGAGGAAGAGCGGATAGATCAGAAACTCCAAAAGCCGCGCCACGAAAAGGACCGGAAGCCCCAGCCCCAGAAAGCCGCAGCCCAGAAAGTGAAAGAGCGGCGGATAGAGGTGCGGCCGACCCACCGGCGCCGCCTCCCAGAACGCGTGACCGACCCAGCCGCCGGCATCCAGAAAACCGCGCATCACGGAAAGGTGATAATACATGTCCATGAAGTACGGCAGGCGCGGCCAGGACGGAACCAGGAGGAGAACCCAGGAGGAGAAAAAGACCGCTGCGTAGAAGTCCCAGCGGGAGGAGAACCGCGAGCGGATAAACCCCAATAAGGCCTGCCTATGCATAAGAAACGTCCTTTAGAAACAGTCCCCGCGCCGGCGCGCACGGCCCGGCCAGCCGGCGGTCACGGCCGCGCAGGATCTTCGCCATGTTGTCTGCCTTCAACCGGCCCCGGCCCACGTCGATCAGGGTGCCGACGATATTGCGTACCATCCCGCGCAGAAATCCGGTGGCCCTGATCTCTATCATGACAAAGGTACGACCCGAGAGGAACGGAAAACCTGCCTTGTCCTTTGTCCTGGTGATACGGATCGCGTCCACACGCGTCACAGAATCCCGGATGACCCGGTCATGCCCCTGAAAGGATTTGAAGTCGTGGCGTCCCACCAAGACCCCGGCGGCCCTGCGCATGGCCCGAAGATCCAGATCATACGGCACCCCCGTCACCCACGGCAGTTCAAAGGCACTCTTCTTTGCGCCAAGGGACAGAACGTAGACGTACGTCTTGGCCTGCGTGGTGAAGCGCGCGTGAAAGGACCCGGAAACCTCCTCAATATCCGAAACGCGGATATCCCGCGGCAGGATCCCGTTGAGCGCCGCCTTGAGCCGCCAAGCATCGACCCTGCGCACGGACGAAAAGTGGGCGACCTGGGCCACCGCATGGACCCCCGCGTCCGTGCGGCCCGAGGCCACGAGGGAAACCTTGTGGCGAAGGACTTTTTGAAGGGCCTCCTCGATCTCCTGTTGGAGCGTCCTGAGCGCAGGGCGGGAACCGGATCCTCTCCTCCGGGTCTGGCGCTGCCAGCCGGCATACCGCGAACCATCGTATTGGAGGGTGAGCTTGTAGGTGCGCATAGACAAAGACCCCGCACCTTCTGCGGGACATCGGTCGAGAGAAAGTGCGGGGCCCGGTATCAAGAAGCTGCGGGGTCAACGTTTCACAAACAGCTCCGCGATCTGCACGGCGTTCGTCGCCGCCCCCTTGCGCAGGTTATCCGCGACGACCCACAGCCACAGCGCCTTTTCATCCGACGGATCTTTCCGGATGCGGCCGACAAAGACCTCGTCACGACCCTCGGCATCCACCGGCATCGGATAACGTGACGACGCCGGATCATCGATCACCACCACGCCGGGGGCCTCGGCAAACGCCTTCCTGACCGCGTCGATATCCACGGGCCGGCGGCACTCGATGTAGACGGCCTCGCCGTGACCGGTCTTGACGGGAACACGCACGGTCGTCGCCGAGATCTTTATTTTAGCATCGTGGAAGATCTTGTGCGTCTCTCTGGCCATCTTCCACTCTTCGCTCGTATAGGCCGCTTCGCCGAAACCGCCGATGTGCGGGAAGAGATTGAACGCGATGCGCTGACCCAGCGCCTGCGGCACGGCCGCCTGGCCGTCCAGGACGCTGCGTGTCTGGTCAAAGAGCTCCTGCGCGGCCTTGCTGCCGGCGCCTGAGGCGGCCTGGT
>CAZCSY010000061.1:7608-9508 GCA_964501505.1 uncultured Planctomycetia bacterium | reverse complement strand
TCGGCGGCGCCTCGACGCTCTTTTCCTTTTACCTGGCCTGGAGGGGGGCGCGTGTCTCGGTCGTGGACAATGACTGGGGCCTGCACGGCCTCATCTACAACGCCCGCCACGTGGCCCGTGTCCTCGGCTGGCCCATGAGGATCGTCAACCGGGACCTATGTCATCCTTTGCCTTTTGCCGATGCCTCGTTCGACAAGGTCTTCTGCGTCTGCGTCCTGGAGCACTTGAATCCGGCGGTACGGGCCAAGACCATGGCCGAAATCCACCGCGTCCTCAAGCCAGGCGGCCTCTGCGGCCTAACCATCGACTACGATGAGGGTCGGTGCGATCCCGGCATGGACCAGGGCCTGCGCTTCGGCTTCCCTGAAAAACTCGAGAAAAACGTCCTGACGCCTTCCCGCCTCATTCTCTGGGGCAACCAGGTGCTGACGGATGATTGTCCGCCCGGCTTTTTCCTCGGAGCGCTCTTCTTAAGGAAAGGTTAAGAGGGGATGCCCGCTCGGGCCATCTCTTTCAGCACGTCGGCAGGGACAAGGTCGTTCAGGCAGGCGAGGCGCGCGCACTCCTTGTTATAGCGGAAACTCTTATAACAAGGCTGGCAGGGGAGCCTTTTGGAGACTTCCAGAAAGCGTTTCTGTCTTGGATAGGGACCGTAGACGAGCGGATCCGCAGGACCGTAAAAGGCCACAATGGGGATATCCTGCGTCGCGGCCAGATGGACAAGGCCGCCGTCGTTTCCGATAAAGACAACCGCCCCCTTGCATATCGCGACAGCCTCCATGATGCTCGTCCGGCCGCACAGGTTGGCCACAGGACCCTCCAGAGACCCTTTTAGAGAATCGCCGATATCCTCTTCATGTCCGGCCCCCAGGATGACGATCGCGTCAAAACAGCGGCGCGCACGCAGGGAACGCAGGAGCCCGGCAAAGTGGCGAACGGGCCAATGCTTGTAGCAAGCGTCCTTGCCCCACGTGACGCCGCCTCCGGGTGAGACGACGGCGTAACGGCCCACGATGCCGTTTGACGCAAGCAATGACTTGGACACCGAGGCGACCAACTCCTCCGGGACCGGCAGGTGCGGCTTGCGGTCAAGGAGGGCATAATCCAGCAAGACCGCCAGGTCGCAGAAGAACTCGATCATGTGCTTGCCCTGGAAGCCTTCTGTGGGCAGGTTGAGGGGACGGTTCAGGAATCTGTTGCGCTTCTTGTAATTGAAGCCGGCCCGGATGGGAATACCCAGAAGATACTTGGCCCAGAACCCGTACTCCGGCTGCATGGAGAGGTCCACGAAGGTCGTGTAGCGCCGGCGACGAAGCGCCCAAAAGAGGCGCCCTTTGTCTCTCAGGGCGTACCAGCGCCCCCGGGCCTTCCAGAGGTCCTTGTCGATGACGAAGATGTCGTCCACCAGGCCGCTGTGTTCGAAGATCTCCCGGGTCCGGTGACCCAAAATCATATCGATGCGCTCGACCTTCTTGTCATCGCGCAGGGCCTTCAAGAAGGGCAGCATGAAGACCGCGTCCCCGAGGCCGTAAGGTTGCGTGATGAGGACACCGTCGGCCATCTTCTTTAGGATTTGAGGGGTTTGAGCACGAAGCGCAGGTGCTCGGCAGGCATCAGGTACGTCCAAAAGCGCTCGTACGCGAGAGGACACGTGTTCCAGAGCCGGTGGAAGAAGTACCTGCGGAACGCCCGGTGAAAGGTCAGGCGCCGCTCCAAGAGCTCGAAGCCGAAGTCGACAAGGAGCCAGCTCTTCTGTTGCCCCCGGCAGTAGGCATCGAGGGAAAAATAAGAAAAACGCAGCTTGTGCTCAGGGTCATTGGCCATCCATGAAGAGAAGTGCGGCACCTCGACCAGGATACGCCCTTGCGGACGGCAGATGCGGTGCAGTTCGCGCAGGGCC
>CAZCSY010000061.1:0-7598 GCA_964501505.1 uncultured Planctomycetia bacterium | reverse complement strand
TCGAGGTGTTCAAGCACGTGATGACAGTTGATCTCGGTGAACTGATTATCGGCAAAGGGCCACGGGACACGGTCGAGGTCGTGGACAACGTCGGGCTTGTGGTGCGGGGCCACATCTACCGTAACGGCATCCGGGTACTTCTTGCCGGCTGCGCCCAAAACGAGCCTATCTTTTTGCATACGTTTATTATAACGGGATGCTGCGCTGTGGGCAAGCACCTTAAACGCTCGATTTTTCTTGTCAAAGCGGACCGGCCCATATATGATAGTGGTAATCATGGAAAAAACACGCGTTATTTTCCTGGATCGTGACGGTGTCATTAACCGCTTTCCCGGCCGCAAGAAATACGTCACGCATCTCAAGAAGTTCAAGATACTCAAAGGCGCGCGCGAGGGGATCGCCCTCCTGACACGGCACGGTTTCCGGCTCTTTGTCGTCTCCAACCAGGCGGGCGTGACCAAAGGCCTCACCCCCCGCAAAGAACTCGCCCGCATGACCCGGTATATGCTCGACGAGGTTCGCAAGGCGGGAGGGAGGATCCGCCGCGTGCTTTACTGTCTCCACCGTTCAGACGCAGGCTGTGACTGCCGCAAGCCCCGCATCGGCGCCCTCAAGGCGGCTACGAGGGACATCCGTGTCGACAAAAAAGAGAGTTATTTCATCGGCGACAGCATGATGGATATCCGGGCCGGCAGAGACTACGGCTGTAAGACCGTCATGGTCCTCACCGGCCGCGAAAAGGCGCGTGACGCCTCGCAATGGAACCCTAAGCCGGACTTCGTCGCCCGCGACCTTTTGTCTGCCGCCAGGAACATCGTCGCCGGCCGCTACGACCGCGCCTGAGACACCATACAGCAGGTAACGCCCCACTACCCTGCGCGTTCAAATATTTTCCGGCTGCCTATGGAAGGAAAGACGGGATGCGCGCGCAGACCCGGGACAGAACGCCAAAATTATGACTGAAAAGATCCTCATAGCGTACGCGACGGCGGGGTCAGGGCACCGCAAGGCCGCCGAGGCGCTAGCGCACGCGGCGGCGGAGCAGGGAGAGAACGCCCGGGTCGTCGACATCGTCGAGTATATGCCGTGGCTTGCACGCAAGATGTACAGCGACGGCTACCTCTTGCTCATATCTCAATACACACCGGTGTGGGGCCTCTTCTACTGGCTCTCCGATATCCCCGGCCTTCGACTCCTCAACGTCCACGTTCGGCGGTTCGTCGACGGCGTGGTCTGCCGGCGCTTTATTCAGTATCTCATCCGGGAGAAACCGGACGTGGTCATTGCGACGCAGTTCCTCGCCTCCGAGCTCGTAACGATAGCCAAGATCAAATACGGCTTGAAGACGCGGCTCGTCACGGTGGTCACGGACTTCGGGGTGCACAACTTCTGGATCAACCAGGGTACGGACCTCTACTGCGTGGCGGCGGACGCGACAAAAAAAATCCTGATCCGCAAGGGTGTCGCCCCGGACCGGGTCGTGGTCACCGGTATCCCGATCGACAAGAAATTCACCTATCCGGTCGACCGCCGCGAAAGGCTGCGCGCTTGGAAGCTCGATCCGGAAAAATTCACCGTGCTCGTGGCCACGGGCGGTGTCGGGATCGGCCCGATTGAAGACGTGGTCCGTCAGCTCAAAGACGAGGTCCAGCTCCTGGTCGTGTGCGGGACCAATGAACGGCTACAAAAGAGGCTTGCGGCCGAGAACCATCCGAACGTCCGCGTCTTCGGTTTTGTCGATTTCATGCACGAGTTGATGAGCGCCTCGGATGTCATCGTCACCAAGGCCGGCGGCCTGTGTGTCACGGAGAGCCTGACCAAGCACCTGTGCTGCGTCTTCTTCTATATCATCCCCGGCCAGGAAGAGCACAACGCCAAGACGATCACGCAGCACGAAGCCGGTTTCTTCGAGCATACGGCCCGGCGGGTGGCGCGTCGCATCAGAGAACTCAAGACCCAGCCGCATCTCCTTGAGGCGTGCCGCGCGCACGCGCGGGAACTGGCCAAGCCCTCATCCTGTCAGGATATCCTCAAAGGCGCACTTTCTTCCTAACCCCATGGCGTCACGATCCCTTATCGCCGAAGTCGCCCTGCCCGTTTCCATCGCCCTCGACGAGACATTTGACTACGTCTTGCCGGCACGCCTGAAAAAACAGGCCCGTCCGGGTCTGCGCGTGCGGGTGCCCTTCCGCAACAAGACACTGACCGGTTTCCTCATCGCGATCAAGAAGAAATCGGCATACAGAAAAAAGTGCAGACCCGTCCTGGACCTCGTGGACAGGCAGCCCCTGCTGGATCAGACGCTCTGGAACCTGGCCCGGGAGATGCGCCGTGACTACGTCTGCGCTCTCGCGGACGTGCTCAACACCTTCTTGCCGCAGAGTATCCGCAGGGGCACGCGACGTCCTGTCAAGATCGAGACAACGCCTCAGCCCGCCGCCGCGCCGCAAGAGATCGCTTTAAGCGCCGGGGAAGAGGCCGCGCTCAGACGGGTCAGCACAACGTCTGCCATAACCGTTATCAGCGATCCGACGGACGCAAGCCGCTGGGGCCTCTATGCGGCCCTCGTCAAGGACACCTTGAATAAAAGAAAAAGCGTCATCCTGACGGTGCCTCAACACGATTCCATCGACGCTACCCTCGGACGCCTGCCGGGACTTCCACAGCCCTTCATCCTGAGTTCGTACCAGAAGCCCGCGGCGCTGCGCCGGGACTGGATCGCCTGCCGCGAAGCGCCTTTCTGTTTCGTCGTCGGCACACGCTCAGCCGTATTCGCTCCTGTCAGGGACCTGGGTCTCATCATCATCGACCAGGACGACCACTTCGCCTACCACCAGGCTCAGGCCCCCTGTTACCGCACGGCGGATATCGCCAAGAGGCGCCGGCGGGATACGGACGCCCGTCTGGTGCTGGGTGCGATCCTCCCATCGCTGGAAAACGAAATGCTCTGCAAAAAGGAGCAGGCCTCGTTTCTAGCACTCGAAGCGCCGGAGGCAGAACCTCAGATCACGCTCCTCGATCTGACGCGCGCGCCGGATAGCCGGGCAAGACGCACGGGTCTGTCTCAGGCCGTGACGCACCGCCTCTTTCTGGCCCTTCAGGAGAAAGAGCGGACCCTCATCGTGACGCATCAGAAGTGTTTTGTGCCGGCCCTGTACTGCCGCCGGTGCGGCAAAGCGGTCACGTGCCCACGGTGCAGCGTCCCCCTCAAGGAATACCGCCAGGAGAAGACCTTGCGCTGCGACATCTGCGGCCACCGCGACCCCATCCCGGAACTGTGTCCCGTCTGCCGGCGCTCCTATGTGCGGCACATCGGCTTCGGAACACAGAGGACGCTCTCGGAAATCCGCAAGCTCTTTGGCGGCGCTTCGGTGAAAACGAGACAGACGCCTGGTCCTCCTCCGGGCGATTGTGATATAATACTCGCCACACCGGCGCTCCTGTCGGATATCGCTTTTAAAGACATACGGTTTGACCGTGTCTTTGTTTTGGACGCGGACCAGCCCCTGGTGATCGCGGATTTTCGGGCAGCCGAACGGACCTTCACCGAACTCTGGCGGTTACGGCTGCTCGCGAAAAAAGAACTGTGCCTGCAGACGCGCTGGCCGCAACACTATGTCTTCGAATTCCTGAAAACCGGTGACGCAGCGGGATTCCGGCACAGAGAGCTCAAAGAACGCGCCGAACTCTCCTGGCCGCCGATGCGGCCGCTCGCGAGCCTCACGATCCGCAGCGGCTCGGAAGAACAGGCCCGGTTTCAGGCGATGCGGTCTTTTCGCGCGCTGCGGGACCATATCGGCGCCGCCGAAGATGCCGAAATATGCGAACCGGCCGAGGCTCGGCCGTTCAAGGTTCGCGGCAACTACCGCTTTCAGATCTTTGTCAAGGGGGGGGACCCGGAAGCGGTGCGGACGACCGCGCGCCGTCTCATGAAAAAGATACACGGCCGCGTCCACCTCATCTTTGATCCGAACGAGGGTTGAGCCCATGAACATCGTCTTCTTCGGCAGCAGTGCCTTCGCGGTCCCCATCCTCCGGGCCCTGTCTTCCTCGCGCCACAAGCTCCTGGCCGTCGTGACGCAGCCGGACCGTAAAAAGGGACGCCACCTGCGACGGACCGCCACCCCCGTGAAAGAGTATGCCCAGGGCCTCGGGGTGCCGGTCTTGCATCCCGAAGACATCCATGACAAGACATTTGCAGCGGTGATGAAAGACTTCGGAGCCGACGTCTTTATCGTGGTGGCCTACGGGTGCCTCCTTCCCGAAAAGATCCTTTCAGCCGCCCAAAAGATGTGCCTTAATGTCCACGCCTCGCTCTTGCCTAAATACCGGGGCGCGGCGCCCATCCGCCGCGCGCTCATGGCCGGGGAGCGGGAGACGGGCCTCACCTTTATCAGGATGAACGACCAGATGGACAGGGGAGACATCCTTTTTCAGAAAAAGGTACCTATCGACCGCAAGGACAACGCCGGGACCCTTGAGAAAAAACTCAGCCGCCTCTCCAGCCGTTGTGTCGCCGACGTCTTGACGCGCATCGAACGCGGCAGGATCCGGCCCGTGAAACAGGATGAGCGTAGAGCAACCTACGCGCCCAAGCTGAAAAAAGAAGATGGCCGGGTCCGCTGGGCCGACGACGCCCCGAGTATCATGCACCGATTCCGCGGGTGCCTCGGATGGCCGGGAACATTCACTACCTTCCGCGGGAAACGCCTCACGATCACGAAATTAGCCGTCGGCAGGGGACTTTTGAGCGGCGCGCCCGGAGAGATCCTCGTGGCGCTGCCGCATCGCCTCGAGGTAGCCTGCCGAAAAGGCACCATCCTCATAGGAGAGGTAACCCCCGAATCCCGTCCTAACTTATCCGCGCTCCGTTTTGTGTCTGCTTATAGCGTCCAGAAGGGTGAATTTCTGGGCGCGACGTCGGAAAACACTTGAAACAGAACGAAATTATGTTAAAATCGAATTCCTATGCCAGAGTTAAGACGTGATCCCATCATCGGACGCTGGGTGATCATCGCGGTGGAGCGGGCCCGCCGGCCCAAGGGGATGCGGATAAGCGCTTCGGCCGCCGAGGAAAAAGAGTGCCCTTTTTGCGAAGGTAAGGAGGGGATGACCCCGCAGGAAATATTCGCCATCCGCAAAGAAGGCAGCGCGGCCAACGCCCCCGGTTGGCAGACGCGCGTCATCCCCAGCAGGACGCCCTTCCTGAAAATCGAAGGCAAGATCACGCGCCGCGGCAAGGGGCTCTACGACGTGATCAATGGCGTCGGTGCCCATGAGGTCATCGTTGAGACCCCGCAGCACATCGAGAATATCGCGGACCTGGACGAGGTCCAGATCGCCAAGGGCATCGCCTGCTGGATCCACCGGTTCGTGGACCTGGCGCGCGACGAGCGCTTCAAATACGTCCAGATCTTTAAAAACTACGGCTCGCCTTCGGGCGGGGCCACCACCGGCCACACGCGCAGCCAGCTGATCGCCACCCCCATCACCCCCAAGAGGATCAAGGAAGAACTGCGGGGCGCCAAGAGATACTTCGATTACCACGAGCGCTGCGTCTTCTGCGACATCATCCGTCAGGAGATCGAAACCGGCAAGCGGGTCATCGCTGAGGCCGACGGTTTCATCGCCCTGGCGCCGTACGCCTCGCGCTTCCCCTTCGAGACGTGGATCCTGCCCAAAGAGCATAGTTGCGACTTTTCCCGCATGAGCGTCGAGAGCCGCCTCTATCTCGGCCGCATGATCAAAAAGATCATCGGCAAGCTCAAAAAGGGCCTGGACGACCCACCCTACAGCTTCGTCCTGCACACCGCGCCCTTCCGGCATCCGAGGGCCAAGGCCGGCTACTGGAAGACGATCGAAAACGACTACCACTGGCACCTGGAGATCATCCCGCGCCTGACCCATACGGCGGGTTTTGAGTGGGGAACCGGTTTTTATATCTGCCCTATCGCGCCGGAAGAGGCCGCCAGGTACCTGGGGGAGGTGGAAGGGATATGACGCAACTCAGACGCGACCCCATCGTCGGACGCTGGATCATCATGGAAGACGAATCGCCGTGGGCGCCGAAGGATTTTGCCGTCCCGCCGCACACGCACGAGGAGACCACGACCTGCCCGTTCTGTGCCGGCAACGAATACATGACCCCGCCCGAGATCTCGGCGGTGCGGCCCGACAGGTCGGCGGCCAACACTCCGGGCTGGCGGGTCCGGGTCGTGCCCAACAAATTTCCGGCCCTGCAGATCGAGGGCCATCTCGACCGGCGCGGGGAGGGTCTCTACGACCGCACCAACGGCATCGGCGCCGACGAGGTGATCATCGAGACGCCCGACCACGCCAAGGACCTACCGGACCTCACCTATGAGGAGGTACGCCTGGTGCTTGAGACCTACGCCCAGCGCTCCGCCGACCTGCAAAAAGACAGACGGTTCAAATACATGATGCTCTTCAGGAACTACGGCTTTGCCGCGGGCGCCTCCGTGGACCACCACCACGCCCAGCTGATCGCCCTGCCGATGATCCCAAAGAACGTCATCGAGGAACTCGAAGGCTCCGCGGCCTATTTTGAATACCGGGAACGCTGCATCTTCTGCGACATCCTCCATCAGGAAAAAGAGGAAAATGATCGTATTCTCGACGAGAACGACGCCTTTATCGCCTTCTGCCCCTACGTCTCGCGCTTTCCCTTCGAGGTGTGGATCATGCCTAAGGAACACAGAAACTTTTTTTGTGAATCGACACCTCAAGAACTGGGGGCGCTCTCGCACATCCTGAAAGACACGCTCGGGCGCATGAAGCGTACCCTGAACGATCCGGCGTACAACTTTATCATCCACACCTCGCCGAACGACGGCCAGGAACATCCGGGATACCACTGGCACATCGAGATCATGCCGCGTATCAGCCGTATCGCGGGGCTGGAGTGGGGGACGGGACTCTACGTCGTGCCGACGCCGCCCGAGGTCGCGGCACGCTACCTCAAGGAGACGAAAACGACATAACGAGGAGGAATCATCATGGCTGTGAAAGTCGGAATCAACGGATTCGGCAGGATCGGGCGTCTGGTCGCCCGGGCGATCATGGAACGCAAGGACTCATCGTGTGCGCTCGTCGCCGTCAATGACCTGACGGACGCCAGGACCAACGCCCACCTCTTCAAGTATGACTCGGTGCACGGCCCGTTTCCGGGCGATGTCAAGCCGGGACCGGACAGCATTTTGGTCAACGGAAAAGAGATCAAGGTCCTCAAGGAGAGGGACCCCGCGGCCCTGCCCTGGAAGGACCTGGGTGTCGCTATCGTCGTCGAATCCACGGGGCTCTTCACCCTGAAAAAGGACGGGGTGAACAAAAAGGGCAGACAGGTCCAGGGCGCCGAGAATCACATCACCAAGGGCGGCGCCAAAAAGGTCGTCATCTCCGCGCCGGCCCAGGGTGAAGACATCACCATCGTGCTTGGCGTCAACGAGGACGCCTACGACGCGAAGAAGCACCATGTCCTCTCGAACGCCTCCTGCACGACGAACTGTCTGGCGCCGGTGGCCAAGGTCCTCCACGACCGCTGGGGCATCGCCAAGGGGCTCATGACGACGATCCACGCC
>CAZCSY010000060.1:0-9791 GCA_964501505.1 uncultured Planctomycetia bacterium | reverse complement strand
TATCTTCGTCCACTTTTCGGCCATCCAGGGCGAAGGCTATAGAAATCTGGAAGAAGGCGACAAGGTCGAATTCGAGGTCACCACGGGACCCAAGGGTCCGCAGGCATCCGGTGTTGTCAAGATCACGTAATCACGCCGGCACCCTCCAACGCGCTTTGAAGAACTTCCGCACGCAGGTCAGGTTAACTCAAAACCTAGAATCTTTCCGCTTAACGTCCGCTTATGTTATTTAAGTCCCCCCGCGGTACAAAGGATATCCTCGCGGCCCAATCGCGCCTCTGGCACGACCTCGAGGAGGCGGCGCGGTCCGTCTTCCACACGTACGCCTACCGGGAGATCCGCACGCCGATCTTCGAAGAGGCCAAGCTCTTTTCGCGCTCCCTCGGCGACCTGACCGATATCGTCCAGAAGCAGATGTTTTTGATCAAGAGGGAGACGGATACGTTCGTGTTGCGGCCTGAGGCCACGGCCTCCATCGTGCGCGCCTACGTCGAAAACACGATGTACAACCTGAGCACCGTCACCAAGTTTTTTTACATAGGGCCGATGTTCCGCGCGGAGCGGCCTCAAAAGGGAAGGATGCGTCAGTTCCACCACATGGGCTGCGAGGCCATCGGGTCCTACCACCCGCTCCTCGATACCGAGGTCATCATTTTGTGTCGGGCGCTCTTGACGGCGCTGGGGGCCAGGGATTTTACGATTCAGTTGAACACCATCGGTTGCGTGCAGGACAAGAAGAACCTTTCGGTCAACCTGCGGGAGGCGCTGCTGCCCTCGAAAAAATCTTTCTGTGAGGACTGTCAGATCCGCATGACGAAGAATATCTTCCGTGTCCTGGATTGCAAGAACCGTCAGTGCCGGGAGCTCATCCTCTCCAAAAATATAGGCCACGAGCACGTCTGTGCGGATTGCAAGGAGCACTTCCGCCGCGTGCGCGCGGCGCTGGATGCCGCCGGGGTCCCCTATCAGATAAATCCGCTCCTTGTACGCGGGCTGGATTATTACACGCGCACGGTCTTTGAGGTGACGCATCCCCAACTGGGCGCGCAGGATGCCGTCGGCGCGGGCGGCCGCTACGACAATCTCGTCAAGGAGCTCGGCGGGCCGGACCGGGGCGCGGTGGGCTTTGCCCTGGGCATGGAACGGCTGCTCATCGCCCTGGGCATTGCGCAGGACGGATCCCTGGAGGTCCCGGGCCAAGATGTTTACATCATTCCTTTAGGTAAGGCCGCTACCGATGCCGGTTTTAATCTGCTTCAGGAGGTCCGCGCCCAGGGCATCAGCGCGGACATGGACTACATGGAAGGGTCGTTGAAGGCGAGCCTCAGGCGCGCGGACAGCCGCAAGGCAAAGATAGCGATCGTGATTGGCGATAACGAGTTGAGTCGGGGGACCGCCCTGGTTAAGGATATGGCGCAGGGCACCCAGGAAGAGGTGGCGCTGTCTGATATCGTTGCGAAGGTGGCCGCAAGACGTTAAGAAGCAAGCGTCGGCGAGCCAGAGCATCGATAATTTCAGAATTCCGGCGTTGTTTACCCCGGCGCGCGGGATCGCGAGAGGGGGCGAGCCGGGGTGATTTGCGGGAAGGTGAGTGAGGGCAAACCATGTTACGGACGCATACATGCGGGGGATTGAATAAGAGCCATGCCGGCCAGGAGGTGGTCCTGTGCGGTTGGGTGCACCGGCGCCGGGACCACGGCAAGCTGATCTTTATCGACATCCGGGACCGCTACGGCATGACCCAGGTGATATTCAGCCCCAGGGATGCGCCGGAGGCGCACAGGCAAGCCAACGAGCTGCGCGCGGAATTCGTCATCCGGCTGAAGGGCCTGGTCAACACGCGGCCGCCCGACAACGTCAATTCGAAGATCCCGACGGGCGAGGTGGAGGTCGTCGCCCGGGAGCTCGAGATTCTCAATGCGTCGCTCAATCCGCCTTTTGAGATCGAAGACGACCTGGAGCTCTCCGAGGACGTGCGGTTGCCCTATCGGTATCTTGACCTGCGGCGGCCGAAGATGGCGGATCTCGTCGGACAACGCCACAAGCTGAGCCAGGCGATCCGGACCTTCTTGAGCGCCGAGGACTTTCTGGAGGTTGAGACGCCGGTCCTGACCAAGTCCACGCCGGAGGGCGCGCGGGACTACCTGGTGCCGTCGCGCGTCAACCCGGGCAAGTTTTTCGCCCTGCCGCAATCCCCACAACTCTTCAAGCAGCTCCTTATGGTATCGGGCATCGACCGGTATTATCAGATCGCGAAGTGCTTCCGCGACGAGGATCTGCGGGCCGACCGCCAGCCCGAGTTCACGCAGCTCGACATGGAGATGTCTTTCGTCACCGAAGACGACGTCTTCGACGTCAGCGAGCGGCTCTTTGCGGCGCTCATCAGGGCCCTGAAGGGCATCACGGTCAAGACGCCGTTTCCCAGGATGTCCTATCAGGAAGCGATGGGCAAGTACGGCTCGGACAAGCCCGACATGCGGCCGGACAAGAACGACCCGGACGCCCTTGCTTTTGTCTGGGTAGTGGATTTTCCGCTCTTTAAGTATAATGAAGAAGAGAAGCGCTGGGACAGCGAGCACCACCCGTTCACGTCCGTGCATCCCGGGGACGTGGAGGCGATGATGGAGGGCGACCTGGCCAAGGTGCGCGCCCGCTCCTACGACCTGGTCCTGAACGGTAACGAGATCGGCAGCGGCTCGATCCGTATTCACGACCAGGGGATGCAGCGTAAGATCTTCGAGATCCTCCGGATACCCGAAGAGGAGATCACGGCGCGTTTCGGTTTTTTGCTTGAGGCCTTTGCGTACGGCGCGCCCCCGCACGGCGGCATCGCCTTCGGGATCGACCGGATCCTCGCCATCGTGTCCGGCACGCCGAGTATCCGGGATACCATCGCATTTCCGAAGAACCAGAAGGCGGTCTGCCCGTTGACGGGCGCGCCTTCGGAGGTCTCGGCAAAACAGCTCAAAGAACTTTTTATCAGATCCGTCGCACAACGGGGGCAGGCATGAAGAGGGTAATAAGGTTATGGGGGATAGGGACGGTTTCGCTGATGCTCGCAGCAGGATGCGGGACGCGCGTCAGGTCATACGTTGTCGAAAAGGAACGCGTAGATCAGGATTTATCCGCCGGAAACGCCGGATATCTTGCCGGGGCTCCTGATCAGGCGGCCTTGAGCCGCGAGCGCAAGCTGACGCGACAGACGTACGTGACGGAGGTCGAGCTTCCGGCCGCGAGGGAAAAAAAGAGGGCCAGGTTGGTCGAAGAGGTCTCCCATGAGGACGAACAGCAGCTGATCCGGGAGCAGGAGGCCGAACCGGTCGCGCAGACCGCGCCGGCGACCCGTAAATCAAACGTCACGACCTACACAGTCAGGAACAACGACACGCTGGCAAAGATTTCGCTTGCGGTCTACGGCACGTCGAAGAAATGGAAGCAGATCTACGAGGCGAATACCGACCGGCTCAAGAGTCCGGACCGCATCTACGCCGGCCAGGTATTGAAGATCCCGCAGGAGTAAAGATGTTTCGTATCGTCAAGATCGAGTCGCAGCACGAGATCCGCGATTTTTTCGGGTTGCGCGATGAGAACGCACATATTCTGGAGAACGAGTTTGACGTCAAGGTCGCGGCCCGGCCCGACGGCCTCAAGGTGAGCGGTTCGAACAAGGGACGGCTCGAGAAGGCGACGTACATCATCGAAAACTTCCTGCAGCTCATTCGGACCAACCGTCAGCCCGATAAGCGGCAGATGGAGTCGTTGATCCGCTCGGTCCATGGTTCGGGAAAAAAGGACAAGGCAGGTCTCGAGATGCGGCCCGGTATCATGGATTTTTCCCGTCCGGGCCGTAAGGAAAAGATCGCTTCCCCCAAGACAAAGGGGCAGACGGAGTACGTCGAGGCGATGAAGCGGTTTGATATCGTCTTCGGCATCGGCCCGGCCGGAACGGGCAAGACCTACCTGGCCATGGCCATGGCCGTGGCCGCTCTCAACGCCGGCCAGGTACGCCGCATCATCCTGACGCGGCCGGCCCTGGAGGCCGGGGAGAGCCTCGGGTATCTGCCCGGCGATGTCAACGAAAAACTATCGCCTTATCTGCGCCCCCTCTACGATGCCCTGTACGACATGATGGCGGCCGAACGTATCGAGAAGTTCCTGGAGATGGGGATTATCGAGGTGGCCCCCTTGGCGTACATGCGCGGCCGCACCCTCAACGACGCCTTCATCGTTCTGGACGAGGCGCAGAACTGTACCCCGGAGCAGCTCAAGATGTTTCTGACGCGCCTGGGTTTCTATTCCAAGGCCGTGATCACCGGCGACATGACGCAGAGCGACCTGCCCGGCGGCAAGCCCCTCGGCCTGATCCAGGCGACGGAACTGTTGTCGTCCATCGACGGCATCCGCATGATTTACCTCACCGGCGAGGACGTCGTGCGCCACGAACTGGTCCAGCGCATCATCGAGGCTTATGCAAAGACCCAACACCATCACTCTTAAAGAGGCGCTTGTCTGGCTGGGGATCGTCGCGGCCTCGGGTCTGTATGCGGCGGTCGGCGGCGTGCCGCTTTTGAGCGTCGTCATCTTCTTCGTCCTGGCGGGGTTCCTGCGTTACCGCGCCTTTGACGACGAGAAGCGCACGTATCCCTTTATCAACCTGGCGCTCTTGTATCTCCTGGGCGTGTTGACCATCTTTATCGTCCGGCAACACACCGAGTTCTCTGCGTATGTGACGCCGGTCGCGGCCTTTGCGATGCTGGTGGCGTTGCTGTATCGGGACCTGGAGCTCGCCCTCATCTTTGCCGCGGGCCTGTCCCTGACGGCGGGCCTCGT
This sequence comes from uncultured Planctomycetia bacterium, assembly GCA_964501505.1. Classification (GTDB taxonomy): domain Bacteria; phylum Omnitrophota; class Gorgyraeia; order Velamenicoccales; family Velamenicoccaceae; genus CAZCSY01. The sequence continues at coordinate 4,961 of CAZCSY010000060.1, read as the reverse complement.
CTTCAACAACCTGATCCTGGCAGGGGTTCTGTTCTGCGGCGGGGTGGCGGGGTCGCTCTTCGTGTGGAAGGCGCGCTGGCGCTCGCGCATCATCGCCGCGGGTTTCTTCACGGGCCTCATCCAGATGCTGACGGGCTTGAGCGTGGCGTATGCCAACAAGCCCGATGTCCTCGTCAAGTTCTGCGGCATCCAGATGGTCAACGGCTTTCTGTGCGCCTTCCTCGTCGCCAGCGCCCTGCCCCTTTTCGAATACCTCTTCAAGGTGGTGACGGACGTCAGTCTCCTCGAGCTCGCCGACTTCAACCATCCTCTTTTGAAACGTTTGGTCCTTGAGGCCCCCGGCACCTACCACCACAGCCTGATGGTCGGCAACCTCTCGGAGATGGCCGCGGAGGCGGTGCGGGCCAATGCGCTTTTGGCCCGCGTGGGGGCGTACTACCACGATATCGGAAAACTGAGCAAGCCCGAATACTTCAGCGAGAACCAGGACCGCTACACCAGCAAGCATGACAATTTGAGCGCATCGATGAGCAAGCTCGTCATCATGGACCACGTCAAGAACGGCGTGGAGTTGGCCCGCAAGAACCACCTGAACCGCGAGATCGTCGATTTCATCACCCAGCATCACGGGACAAGCCTCGTGTATTACTTTTACCGCCGCGCCATCGAAGAGCAACGGGTCAAGGAAGACGTGCAGGAGGAGGTCTTCCGCTATCCGGGCCCCAAGCCGCAGTCGAAGGAGACCGCGATCGTGCTCCTGGCCGATTCCGTCGAGGCGGCGTGTCGGGCCCTCGAGGAGCCCACGGCCGAGCGCATCGCGGACATCGTCCACCGTATCATCAACAACAAGTTCATCGACGGTCAGCTGGACCACTGCGATCTGACGCTCAAGGATCTCGAGAGGATCGCGGCGACGTTCATCCACATCCTGGCCGGATTCTATCATTCGCGCGTGGACTATCCTGAACCACAGACCAAGGACCCAAGTGCCGACCGTAAAGAGAAGTGAAGATGCCGACTTTACCGTCCGCTTCCTGTCCGCCCCCAAGATCCTGACCCGCCGGGACGTCCTCAAGATACTTCATCTCTTAAAAACGAAGTGCCGTATGCGTTCCTGGGGGGCGACGCTCGTCGTTGCGTCAGACCGTCGGATGCGGCGACTGAATCGTCGTTTTCACGGCCGGGACCGCACGACGGACGTTCTGGCCTTTGACCTTGGCCGTGCGCACCGCGATGGACGTCGCGTCGCGGACATCGTCGTGTGCGCGGACGCCGCCCGCCGGGCGGCCCGGCGCCTCGGCGTGCCGCTGAGAGAGGAGATGGTCCGTTACATCGTGCACGGCGTCCTGCATCTGTCCGGTTATGACGACGCTTCGCAAATGTCGCGGCGCCGGATGGAACGCCGCCAGGAGGCGCTGGTGCGTTTCGTGATGCGCCGTATGAGCGACCCAACGTGAGGTCTTAAAAGTGATCGCGTCCACCCCGGCCTTTGTCCTGAAGAGCTACGATTTCCGCGAAACGAGCAAGATCGCCGTCTTTTTCACCCGCGACGACGGCAAGGTCAAGGGGGTCCTGAAGGGCATCCGCAAGGACCCGCGCAAGTTCGGCTCGCGCCTCGCGTGCTGCAGCCTCAATCACATCGTCTATTACAAGAAGCGCGTCTCCGAAATTCATCTCATCAGTCAGTGCGATCTCATCGATGACTTTTTCACGCCGCGGCGGGACCTGCGGGAGGTGGGGGTCGTCCACCTCGCGGCCGAGCTCGTCGATTGCCTGATGCCCCTGGAGGATGCCAACCGCGCGGTCTTCGACCTCTTGTTTGAATTTCTCAATATCCTGGACGCCGGCGGCGGGCCGCACCTCGCGATGACCTTTCAGGTCAAAATGCTCGCCCTTTCCGGTTTTAAGCCGCACTTCGACTCCTGCTGCGTGTGCGAGGCCCGGCTCAAGGCAGGCTACACCTTTAGTTATAAAAAGGGGGGTCTTTTGTGTGGCGGTTGCTCATCCCACGACCCGAGGGCCGAGGCCGTCTATCCGGGGACCGTTTCGACGATCCTGTATCTGGAGCGTCACAGCCTGCGACAGGGGATGCGGCTGGGGATGCACCCGCGCGTCCACACGCAGCTGATCACGATGCTCGAGCGTTTCATGCACTTTCACGTCGGGAAAATCCTAAAAAGCGAAAAGGTATTGCATCAGATTCTTGACCTTTCCCGGCCGCTATGTTAAGGTAAGTGAGGGCGAATTACAGACTCAGGGACAATTAGCGGGAAGGTGAGTGAGGGCCAATTGAAGATCGTGATCGTGGGACCCGGGGCGATCGGGCTTCTCTTGTATGCACTCCTGCAGCGCACTAAAGAGGACGTCTGGCTTTTAGATAAGGACCACGAGCGCGCCAAGAGGCTGGCCAAGAACGGGGTCCGTATCGAAGGCACCGCCGTCCTGAACGTGGAGGAGGTCCGTATCACGTCCGACGCCTCGTCGCTCAAAGACGCGGATCTGTGGCTCGTCTGCGTGAAGTCTTATGACACGCGGGCCGCGGTGAAGGCCTTTGCCCCGCACGTGCGCAAGGACGCGAGCGTCTGTTCTTTTCAGAACGGGTTAGGCAATCTTGAGATTTTGGAGGACCGCTTCGGCCGGGCGAGAGTCCTCGCGGGCGTCACGCAGATGGGCGCGACGCGCGTGGCGGAAAATGTCGTGCGTTTCTGTGGAGAGGGGGAGACCGTCTTCGGACGGCTTGACCAGACGCTATCGGTCGGGATCAGGCATCTGCGCGAGCTGTTCGTGCGCGCGAGGCTGCCCGTGCGGATCTCGCGGGACGTGACGGCTGTCCTGTGGTCGAAATTGGTGGTCAACGCGGGGATCAATGCGTTGACGTCGATCCTGCGCGTGCCCAACGGCGTCCTGCTCGATTACGAGGGGTCGCGGCGTCTCATGAAAGAGGCGGTGCAGGAGGCCTTCAAGGTGGCCCGCCGCAAGCGCATCAAGCTTCTCTTCGACGACCCGGTGGCCAAGGCCGAGTCGGTCTGCGAGGCGACGGCCGACAACCGCTCGAGCATGTTGACGGATGTCCTATCGGGCAAGAAAACGGAAGTGGATGCCATTAACGGCGCGATCGTGCGCTACGGCGAGAACCTGAACGTCAAGATCCCCGTCAATGCCATGTTGCTGGATGTCATCAAGACGATCGAATCGACGGACGCACACCGGACGCACGCCGTAACCTGAACAACGGGAGAAGAGCATGGAGATGCTGATAGGAATATTGGTGGTCGGCCTGCTGGCGGCTGTGGGGCTGTCTTTTAAATTTTCCACCGATGAGGCGAAGGAGAAGACCAAGACCGATGACGCCAAGGCCAAGCGCATCGCGGACCTGGAGGCGGAGCTGGGGCGCAAGGACCAGGAGCTCAAGAAGGCACTCGGCGAGATCCAGCGCATCGAAGACGCCTATTATCAGGCGAAGAACGACGTGGATATAGCGAAGAAAGAAAGCTCCGAGCTTACCGCGCGCCTGAAGCAGGCGGAGAAGACGAAGGACGACCAGGGACAGACGAGAGAGGACTTAAAACAAAAAGGCATAATGCTGGAGCAGGAGACGACGGCGCGTCAGAAACTGCAGGGCGAGATCTCCCTGCGCGAAAGGGAGCTCGAAAAGAAGTCCAAGAGTATCGAAGAACTCGAGAAGAAGCTCACCGAGGTACAGGCGCAGCTCAAGACAAAGACCGAGATGTACGACGGTCTCAAGGGTCAGCTTGCGGAGCTCGAGGCGGAGCCCCCAGAAACCGGGGGTAAACCTCCCAAACCCCGGCCCCCAATGTCGGAGCCTCCCAAGCCGGAACCTGTCAGGCCTGAACCCCCGAAACCGGCACCGACAAAACCTGAGCCGCCCAAACCGGAATCGCCGAAGCCAAAGCCGCCGGAGGATTCCCGGGGTGGGCCGGGCGTCGGCTTCACCAAAAGTGAGTTAAAACAGGGCATCCCCAGCGATACCGATTTCCTTAAGGCCAAACCGGCCCCCAAACCGGAAGGGCTTGCGGGAGATATTCCGGAGGGCACCTTTAAGATCACCAATATCAACAAACCCGAGCCACCTCCTTCTAGCGAAGACGAAAAGAGAAAAAAGGACACGCAGAATCCCAAGCCCAACCGTGAGACCCTGATCCCCGGGTTCCAGCCGAAGGAGAAGCGCCTCCCCGAAGAGTCCTAATCCGCAACAGATTCGATGAATAAGTTTTCCATCGAAGAGATCAAGGCGAAGCTGAATCCCGCCCAGTGGGAGGCCGTCACGACGGTCGCGGGGCCGCTGCTTGTCGTCGCCGGCGCCGGCACGGGCAAGACCCGCGTTATCGAATACCGCTGTCTGTATATGATGGCGCAAGGGATCGCGCCGCAGCACATCCTCCTGTTGACCTTTACCCGAAAGGCGGCGCGGGAGATGCTGGGCCGCGCCGCGGCGCACGACCCGCGTTGCCGCCACATCGAAGGGGGAACCTTTCACTCGTTCGCCTACCGGATGATCCGAAGGCACAAGGCGGCCCTGGGTCTGGCCGAAAACGTCTCGTTCATCGATGAGGCGGATGCGGCCGACGCCCTGCACCTTCTGGCCGCGCGCGCCGGTTACCTTGAAGACAAGCAGCGCTTTCCGAAAAAGGACACGGTGCGCGCGATCCTGAGCATGAGCGTCAACCGTCATCAGACGGTCCGCGACGTCCTCGCCAAGGACTACCCGCACTTCCTGGCGCTCGCACATTCCCTCGAGGACCTGCGCCGGAAGTTCGCCGAGTACAAGATCGCCCGCAACCTCATCGACTACGACGACATGCTGATCTACCTCAAGTTCCTCCTGGAGAAGGAGGAGATCAACGCCCAGGTCGCCAGGAAGTTCCGCTACGTGATGGTCGACGAGTTCCAGGACACGAACCGCCTGCAGGGGGACATCGTGTATCTCCTGGCGCGGCACC
>CAZCSY010000059.1:0-9809 GCA_964501505.1 uncultured Planctomycetia bacterium | reverse complement strand
TGACGGGGTGTCGGCGCAGCCGAAACCCCGTTTCGAAACGGGGTTCCCAAACGGGGTTCCGGGGGTGGAGAGTCAGCGTGGGGGATATCGTTGTCATCGGCGCGGGCTTTGCGGGGTTGCGTCTGGCCCGTATTCTGGGACGCTGGAGCAGGCGGCTCGAGGGGCGCCATGTTCTCTTTATCGATGCCAAGACGACCTTTGATTATTTGCCCATCTTGCCGGATGTGGCCGGCGGCCGCCTGAAGGTTCGTCGGGCGCGGGAAGAGTCGACGCCTTATCTGGAGCGCCTGGGCGTGAACGTTACCCGGGGCGAGGTGGTCCGGGTGGATACCGACGCCCGAGAGGTTCTGCTTGCGGACGGCCGCGTCATCGGATATGCCTTCCTTGTGCTCGCCTGCGGGTCGGTGACGAATTTTTACGGCCTCGCCGATCTTGAAAAAGAGGCCTTGAAGGTTGATACGGCGGACGACGCTGCCGTCCTCTATGATGTCATCCGTGCCCATCCGGACAAGAAGTTCGTCGTCGCGGGCGGCGGCTACACGGGCGTTGAGATCGCGAGCAACCTGGCTTTCTACCTGCGGCGGCACCGTGTCAAAAAGGCCACGGTCCTAGTCGTCGAGAAGGCCGGCGAGATCCTGAGCACGCTCCCGGAGTGGATGCAGGATTACTGCCGCGTGAACCTGAGCCGTTTGAGGGTGGCGCTCTACACGGAGTGTTCGGTCGCCCAGGCCGGCGCGGGTAGCGTGAAGCTGTCGAACGGCATCGTCCTGAAGGATGCCGTGTTGATTTGGTCTGCCGGCGTGCGGCCGCCGGCCTTTGTCGCCGCGCTCCCTTATAAAAAGGACCGGCAGGGGCGCTTGATCGTCGATGCGGGGATGAGATGCGCCGAAGATTGTTTTGCCGTCGGCGATGTCGCCTCTTTCGAACATCGGGGTCGGCCGTTGCGCATGGCGGTTGCGTATGCCATCGCCGAGGCCGATGTGGCGGCGGCGAACGTGGTGCGCGCCTGCCTGGGTCGGCGGGGGGTAAAGGAATTAAGGCCCTTTGACAGGGGGTACCTTGTCCCCATGGCCAACGGCTGCGCGTGCGGCAAGGTGATGGGCGTGCGGGTAGCCGGCCGACTGGCCTCGTTGCTTCACTATTTCATGTGTCTCTTGCTGTCCGTGTCCGGCCGCATGCGGCTGGGCATCCTGAGGGATCTCGTGACGGATAATATCCTATTGAGGCGGTGGCATTGAAGCGTTTTTTCTTTCTCGGGATAATCGCAGCGGCCGGCATGAGCGCAGCGGCCGGTATGCTGCTCGGATGCGCGGCCCGGCCGCGCGGCGGGACGTTTGGTTATGAGACGGTCGTCGTCGGCGGGGCGCGGTATCTTTCGCTCGTCGCCCTGTGCGACCGCGAAGGCCTGGCGTGGGACTTCGATCCCCTGAGTCGGATCGCGATCCTCAGAAAGGGGGCGACCGAGGCGCGCTTTCTCATCGGCAGCCGCAAGGTCGTCGTGAACAATGAGATCAGGGATCTGTCGGCCCCCGTGATCGTCAGAGAGAGCGTCGTCTGGGCGCCGACGGAGGTCCGCGAGATCTTTGTCCCGCGCGCCCTCCCCTTGCCGATGCCGTTTGTCACGGGCAAGGAGATCTATCTGCGGCGCATCGAGCACGTGGTGTTGGATGCCGGTCACGGCGGCAAGGACCCCGGGGCCGTCGGTCGCAAGGGGCTGCGTGAAAAAGACGTGAACCTGGACATGGCCTTTCGTGTCAAGAAGGAGCTGGAACGTTGCGGCCTCCAGGTGACCCTGACACGACTCGACGACACGTTCATCCCGTTGGCCGAGCGGCCCCGGATCGCCAATGACAGGGGCGCGGACATTTTCGTGAGCCTCCATGCCAACGCCAACCATGCGCGCTGGATCGAAGGTTTCGAGGCGTATTATCTGACGGATGACGTCGATGACGACGCGCGGGCGCTGGCGGAGGTCGAGAACATGCCGGCGGAGGTGGAGCCGAATCTCTTTAAGAAACAGGTCCTGTCGCTGAAGGCGATGCTGTGGGATCTCATTTTTACCGAGAACCGTAAGGAGTCCATAGAGCTGGCCGACGGGATCAGCCAGGCCGTGGCGCGGCGCCTGGGCATGAGGCTCCTGGGGATCAAGGGGGCGCCGTTCGCTGTGTTGCGGGGCGCGCGCATGCCCGCGGTCCTCATCGAGGTCGGGTACCTCTCGAACCGCGACGGCGAGCGCAAGTTGAGAGAACCGTCTTACCGGCAACAGATGGCCGAGGCCATCGCCGAGGGAATTATGGATTTCAAGAGGTACGCGGAAGGAAGCCAAGAGGACGATACGTGAGGAGCCCGGCATGGACAGACCCATAGGGATATTCGATTCGGGGATCGGCGGGTTGACGGTCGTCAAGGAGGTCACGAGGCTCCTGCCGCACGAGAAGATCGTCTACTTCGGCGACACGGCGCGCGTCCCGTACGGGGTCAAGTCGAAAGAGACGATCGTGAAGTTTTCGATCGAGAACACGCTCTTTTTGCTGAAGAAGAACGTCAAGATGATCGTGGTGGCGTGCAACACGTCGTCGAGCTTGGCCCTGCCCGAGATCCGCCGGCACTTCAAGATTCCCATGATGGGCGTGATCGGCCCGGGCGCCAAAGAGGCGGTCGCCCTCACCGAGAACGGCCGCGTCGGCGTCATCGGCACGCGCGCGACCATCGGCAGCGGCGCCTACGAGGCGGAGATCCGGCGCCTCGATCCGCGCGTGAAGGTCTTCGCGCAGGCCTGTCCCATGTTCGTGCCGGTCGTCGAAGAGGGGTGGGGGAATGACCCCGTCGCGAAAAAGATCGCCGAGAGATACCTCGCGCCCCTGAAGGCGCGAAGGGTGGATACGCTCGTTCTCGGGTGCACGCACTATCCGCTCCTCAAAGGGTTGCTCCATCGGATCATGGGCCCGGGCGTGCGGCTGATTGATTCGGCACAGCAGGTCGCCGCCGAGGTCCGTCAGGTCCTGGCGCGGGAGGGTCTGTTGCGCACGCGCGGGGGCCGCGTGCGCCATGCGTATTATGTCAGTGACGAGGTCGCGATCTTCAGGAACGTCGCGCGGCGCTTCCTGGGCAGGGAGCTGTGCGGCATCAGGAAGGTGAGTCATGTTTGAGGCCGTCGTGTCGATGGACTTCAGCGCCGCGCACAACCTGCGCGGCTATCGGGGCAAGTGCGAGGCCCTGCACGGCCATAACTGGAAGGTCGAGGTGGCGGTGGCGGCCAGAGGTCTCGATAAGATCGGCATGGTGGCGGATTTCGGGGTGATCAAAGACCATCTGCGAAGCGTCCTGGATGAATTGGACCATCGTCATCTGAACCGCGTCGGGCCCTTCGGCCGCACGAACCCGACGTCCGAGAACATCGCCCGCTGGATCTTTGAGAAGATGGCCCGGCGTATCCGTTCGGCGCGTTGTCAGGTCGGCTGGGTCAGGGTGTGGGAGACGGCGACGAACTGCGCGGTGTACCGGCGATCATGAAGAAGGCGGTCGTTCTCTTGTCGGGAGGCCTTGATTCGTCCACGACGCTCTACGTGGCGCGCGCCCAGGGATATCGATTGCGTGCCCTGATCTGCGATTACGGCCAGCGTCACAGGAGGGAGATCGCGGCAGCGAAACGGATTGCCCGCAAGGCCCGTGTCCCTTTTCACGTGCTCCGGATCAGGCTCCCCTGGAAGGGCTCGGCGCTGCTGGATAGAAGCATCAGGCTTCCGGCGTCCGCACGTCGGCACGTCGGCATGTCCGCAGGGTCAAGCGGCGTCTCGATCCCCGCAACGTACGTGCCGGCGCGCAATATGATTTTTTTGGGCCTGGCGTTGTCGTGCGCCGAGGCGTGGGGCGCGCGCTCCCTTTTTATCGGGGCCAACGCGATCGACTACTCGGGGTATCCCGACTGCCGGCCCGTTTTTTACAAGGCCTTTGCGGCGGCGGCCCGCCTGGGCACAAAGACCGGGGTCACCGGCCGCGCCATCGCGATCAGGACGCCGCTGATCCGGTTGAGCAAGGCAGAGATTATCAGGAAGGGGACACGGCTGAGAGTGCCATACGCGTTGACGTGGTCGTGTTACAAGGGCGGGGCACGGCCCTGCGGCGTCTGCGACAGCTGCCGTCTGCGCGCCAAGGGTTTCCGCGAGGCGGGCCTTCTTGATCCCGCCTGCGCATAAGGAATCGGTTTCCGGGCCCATCGGAAAGTGTCCAGCGGATCGTCATGAAGGCGAAGATTGCGGAGATTTTTGAGAGTATCCAGGGCGAGGGGATCTATACCGGCGTCAGGCAGGTCTTTGTGCGTTTTTTCGGCTGCAACCTGACGTGCTCCTATTGCGATACGGAACTGACGACGTTCCGGGAGTACTCCGTGGCCGGCCTCATGGAGGCGCTGGCCGCCTTTCGCGACTACCATTCACTGAGCCTTACGGGCGGTGAGCCGTTGTGTCAGGCGGAGTTCCTGCAGATCTTCTTAAGCCGCTTCAAAAAAGTCGATAACCGGGTGTACCTGGAAACGAACGGCACGCTGGTCCACGAACTGGTCAAGGTCCTGGATTTTATCGACATCGTGGCCATGGACATGAAGCTGCCATCGTCGGGCAGCGGGGTTCCCTGGTGGAAGGTACACGAAGAATTTTTGAGCCTGGCCAAAGATAAGGACGTCTTTGTGAAGATGGTGGTTACGGATCATACGTTGCCGCAGGATATGTTGGCTGCCCGCGACGTGATCCGGCGCGTCAAGCCGGATGTGCCGGTCGTCCTTCAGCCGGAATGGGGCGGGGACAGCGAGGCGCTTTACCTGAGGATGATGGCGTTCCAGCGCGACCTGGCGGATGTCGGCATCATCAACGTTCACCTGCGCCCCCAGGCCCACAAGCTCGCCGGCATAAGATGAGGCTCCACGCCGGGGCTTAAGGACTCTGGCTTTTTTACTCCCGGCAGGGGGACGGCGTGTCCCGGCCTGGATCCGTCTCAGTTGATTAAAGGGGCGAACATGACGAAGAAGTCGACTTATGAAGGTTTGCAGCGACGCATCCGGACGATGGAGACGCCGGTCATCGAGGTATGGACGAACCAGTATCCGGAGAAGCGTTATACCGTCCATATTGATATCCCCGAGTTCACGTGTATCTGTCCCAAGACCGGCCTGCCGGATTTTGCGGCCATCGTGATCGAATACGCCCCTTATAGACACTGTGTCGAGCTCAAATCCCTGAAGGAGTACCTGATGTCCTATCGCGCCGTCGGTATCTTTCATGAGCACCTGGTCAACAGGGTGCTTGATGATTTTGTCAGGGCCTGCAAGCCGCGCCGGGCGAAGATCACGACGCGCTTCAATCCGCGGGGTGGCATCGCGACGACGGTGACGCGGGAGTACAGGAGGCGGCCGTGAGGATAACGCATGCGAGGATCCGCGAGGCCGTCGCCGATCTGTGCGTCCGGGCCAACTTGGTGCTGCGTCCGGATGTGACGCGCGCCTTGCGGGCGGCGCAAAAAACGGAGACGGACCCGCGGGCCCGCCGTCTCCTGCGGCAGATTCTGGAGAACGCCCGGGTCGCGAAGAGCGACGGCGTGGCCCTCTGTCAGGATACGGGCCTGCCCGTCATTTTTGCCGGCATCGGTCCAGACGTGGACCTGCGCCGGTTGGGCCTTGAGAAGGCGATTCGGGAGGGCGTGGAACGGGGGTATCGCAAAGGGTCCCTGAGGAATTCGATCGTGCGTGATCCTTTAAAGCGCGACGGCGCAGCGTCCTTTTCCGGGTGCGTGATCCATTATGAGATAACGGCGTCCAGGGGGTTGTCGTTGACGGTGTTGCCTAAGGGATTCGGCTGCGAGAACAAGACACAACTACGGCTCTTCAACCCCACGGCCCAAGCGGATGCGATCGAGGATTTTATCGTCGCGTGCGTCCGTCAGGCCGGACCGGACGCGTGTCCGCCGTATGTCCTCGGCGTGGGGATCGGCGGGGCGTCCGATACCGCGTGTCTCTTGAGCAAGCAGGCCCTGTTGAGGCCGGTGGGGGCTCGTCTCAAGACCGCCTCGCTCCGAGCGATGGCCCGTCGGTTGCACAAGCGTCTGAACGCGACCGGCATCGGCCCTCTGGGGCTGGGCGGTAAGGCGACGGTGTTGGGCGTCAACATCCTGACGCACCCGACGCACATCGCCGGCCTGCCCGTCTGCGTCAATATCAGCTGTCACGCCTTGAGGAGCGCCCATGTCCGCCTCACCTAGAAAGGTCGCGAGGTTATCGACGCCGCTCGACCCCCATGCGGTCGCGCGCCTGCGCTGCGGTCAAGAGGTCCTTCTCAACGGTGATATTTATACCGCGCGGGACCAGGCACACCGGCGTCTCGTGGACCTGTTAAAAAGGAAGAGACGCCTGCCGTTTGATATCAGGGGGCAGGTCATTTATTACTGCGGCCCCACCAGGACACCGCCGGGCCGGGTCATCGGCGCCTGCGGGCCGACGACGGCGGGCCGCATGGACCCTTTCATGGCGCCCCTGTTGCGGGCGGGCCTGCGGGCCGTCATCGGTAAGGGCCGTCGGTCGGCGGACGTCAGGAGGCTGTTAAAAAAACACAAGGCCGTCTATTTTTTGGCGACGGGCGGCGCGGGCGCGCTCTTGGCGCGACACGTCACGCGTCGTCGGGCGGTGTGTTTCGCGGACCTCGGTCCCGAGGCGGTAGTCCGCCTGACGGTGAAAGATTTTCCTCTGGTCGTCGGCATCGACAGCCGCGGTCGGGATATATTTACCCCGTAGCGCCCCGTCAAAGACGGGGCTGGTGCGGGGTAAAGGCGCCACGGCTGTAAGGCCGTGGGGTTCCAGGTGAGGACGCGGACAAGAGATATAGAGAAAGGGCGCCATGATGAGAAGTGACGGACGCGGGTTGGATGTCTTGCGCAAGGTGAGGGTTACGCGCAAATATTTGAAGCACGCCGAGGGGTCCTGCCTGATCGAGGTCGGCGATACGAAGGTGGTCTGTTCGGCGACGCTCGATGAGAGCGTGCCGCCTTTCTTGAAAGGCAAGGGCACCGGGTGGGTGACGGCTGAGTACGGCATGTTGCCGCGTTCCTGCAGCCAGCGCATCCACCGCGAACGTGGCCGGGCCGGCCGCATCTTCGAGATCCAACGGCTGGTGGGTCGTTCGCTTCGGTCGGTCGTGGCGATGCACGAACTGGGCGAGCGAACGATCCAGATGGACTGCGACGTGATCCAGGCCGACGGCGGCACGCGCACGGCGTCCATCACAGGCAGTTTCATCGCGCTCGTGGATTGTCTGGATACCATGCGAAAGAAAGACCTGATCGCGCGCATCCCGATCACCGACTTCGTCGCCGCGACGAGCGTGGGCATCGTGGAGGGTAAGCCGCTCCTCGACCTCAATTACGAAGAAGACTCCCATGCCGAGGTGGACATGAACGTCGTGATGGTCGGTAGCGGCGCCTTCATCGAGGTGCAGGGCACGGCGGAGAAGAAGCCCTTTTCCAAAGCGGATATGGACGGCTTGTTGGCATTGGCCCAAAAAGGCATCGTTCAACTGATCGCTCTTCAGAAAGACCTGCTCAAGGACGTCACGTAGGACTGTGTCGCAACTGAGTTGCGACGCGGGAGGGAGCATGGAGCTTCTCGTCGCCACCCGCAACAAGAAGAAACTGGAGGAGATTCGGGAGATCCTCATCGGCCTGCCGTTTCGCGTGACGTCGCTTGATAATTACCGGGACCTGCCGGTGATCGTTGAGGATGGTACCACCTTCGAAGAGAATGCCGTAAAGAAGGCCGCGACGATCGCGCTCTACACCAAAAGGTTCGTCCTCGGCGAGGATTCGGGACTGGAGGTGGCGGCGCTGAAAAACAGGCCCGGCGTCTTTTCGGCCCGTTACGCGGGGCCCGAGGCGACCGATAAGAAGAATAATACGAAGCTCTTGCGTGCGTTGCGCGGGGTGCCGGCGGGCAGGCGCGGGGCGCGCTATCGGTGTGTCGTGGCGTTGGCCGACGGCCGGGGGTTGCTGGGTGTCGTCTCAGGCAGCTGCCGCGGGACGATCAGCCGGCGCTGCAGGGGTTCCTCGGGGTTCGGCTATGACCCGGTATTCATCGTTCCGAAGTATAACAAGACATTTGCCGAGCTTGGCCCCGGGATCAAGCACAGGGTAAGTCACCGGTCCCGCGCGCTCGCAAAGGCGCGGCGGCTCATGGAATCCTATTTGAAAAAAAATACCTGAATAGGATTCATTCGCGCTGACAACTTACGTCGTTGCACTCCGTAAGTTGTGCGCTCATGGAATTATATTTGAAAAGAGGTCCGTGAACTTCTTGACGATGTTCGCCCCGACGGGCCGGAGATTGTATTTCGGCTCTTCCACCGTGCCCGTCACGCGGATGGCCGTGAGGCTGCCGGCCTTGGTGATCGTCTGGACGCTTTCGGCGATCTCCTTGATCTTGCCCGCCGGCCCCAGCGGGATCTGCGTGTTCACGAGAAAGTCCAGCGCGCCCTTAAAGCTCATCTCTCCCTCGATCAACAGACTTAACTCCGGTCCGATCAGCTCCAGGTTGTTCGTTTCGATGTGCCCCTCGCGGATGAAGTAGTCGCCCTGGGCGTCGTTGAAGACGATGCTCGTGAAGCGCGGGATGAAGAGGAAGGACCCGAGTCCCCGCAGCGGATTGAACTCCCAGATATTACCGTTTTTTATCGAGAGGCGGCCGCCGCCGGTGATGCCGTCGAGGTCGTCGGTCGTGCCCTGCGCCGAGACATTCATGGAGAGGATGCCGAAAAAGGTCCTTCCGCGCAGCGGGGTATCGGCCTTGAGTCTTTCGAGATTCAGGTCGTCGAGCGTTGCGCGCAGGGCAAAGGCGGGGATCTCTTTCGTGAAGTCAAAGCGTCCCTTGATAAGCCCCGTGCCTTCGTAGGCCGTGAAGGTGGCGTCTTTGATGAACCCCTGGCGTTCGAGCTGTTCATAATCGAGGAAGATGTTCTCGATGTAATAGCCGGCCAGCCGGACGGCATCGCTGGTCGCCGTGGCGTGCAGGGTCCAGAGGGCGGGCGTCTTGAGCGGTCCCTTGAGGTGGGCCGTCACCCGGCACGGGCCCTTGCCGGCGATCTTTTTCAGGACGGGGGGAACGGTCCCGGGCAACAGTTCCAGGTCCGCCAGCTCCAGAACGGTCTCTATCCCGATATCGACGATGTCCCCGCTTTTCTCCCACGTCCCCGTAAATTGAAACGCGGAGTTGTGCCAGCGGCCGGAGCATTCATGGAAGGTGACCTGGTCGGCCCGGCGCACGGCATCGGCCCGCAGACTCAGATCCGGCCCTTCGAGCTCCAGGACGATGCGCGGCGTCCCGAAGTCCGTGAGGGTGCCGCTCGAAGCGTAGGAAGCGGCGTCATAGGAGATAGCACCGAAATTCCAATTGATCGTTTGGCTGGGGATGTCGCATTGGATCGTCCCCGTCTCGGCGCTGAATGTCTTGTCGTACTTATTCAATTTGAGCCAGATATCCTTGATCGCGGCCTCGCCGGCGATCTGTGTTTTTTCGCCGGCCGCAAGGGTCCGGTGCAACGTGATAACAGTCTGTGCGCTACCCGATATTTCGTAGTCGGGCCAGGGCGTCCCTGTGCTCAGAAAGCGGGCGACGTCGACGAGGGGGAAGGTGCCCGAGATCGAGGCCTCGAGCGCCTTGCCTCTGATTTCTCCTTCGGCCGTTATCTCGTTGTTCAGGACCTTGGCGCGGCCTTGCGAGAAGATAAAGGTGTCGTCCTCGTAGACCACCCTTGCCGCGATCTCCTGGGCGGTATCGA
>CAZCSY010000058.1:0-9922 GCA_964501505.1 uncultured Planctomycetia bacterium | reverse complement strand
CAATGTTTACCCCGCTCTTGTAGGCGATGACCTTGAGCACGTCGCGGATATCCGCGTCTTTGAAATCAAGGGTGATGGTCTCTTGGCCGGAGGGCAGGCTCACGGTCGTCTCCTCCTCGGGCGCATCGGCAGAAACCTCATGGCTCTCCTCAGGGGCCTCGGTCCCCTGCATCTCTTGGGCCGCCGGCTCTTCAGCCTTAGACCCTTGAGCCCGCACATACGGCGGCGCCATCACCCACGCCACGGACACCATGACAAAAACCGAAAAAATCCTATGCGCCAGACCCCTCTTCATTACTCCCCCCCTCTCAACTCCAGCACCAATGTCTTATTATCGCACATCACCGTAACCTTCTGCGCTTCGATGTTTACCACAACGGATGCTCCCAGAGACTCACCGACCCGCAACAGTTCGCCGTTGATGATCGCGATCGAATCCCCTTTGGGGTCAAACAGGATCCCTTCCAGGCGCAGCGCCGCATCGGTCTCCGCTTCCAGATTGATGAGATAACCGGCGGGCGAGATCAACGGCTGAAAGGGATCGCGCTTCCCCTGCGCTTTATAAAAGTATTTATCTTTTGCGTCCTGCGCCCCGGTGCCGCCCACCCACAGGAGACCGGCCAGACCCGCCAAGATCAAGACCCTCGTCCGACACATCTTTCGATTTGTCTTCATTCTAATCTGTGCGCTTAAAAACTTCAAGCAAAATCGTCAGGTGCTGCCTTTCCGGTGTAGCCTCATCCCCTTTTATCTCAAGGTTTTTAATGTCTACAAAGACCGGGGCGCTCTCCAGCAGGCCGATGAAACGGCCCAGCTGATGGTAGCCGCTGTTCGCCGTGATCGAGATCTTCTGTCCCGCAAATTTCTCCGATCTCTCTGTGACGACCCTGTCGGCGTCCATCGGCTGGATCCGCAGGAGACGAACAGACGCGATATCGGCGAATTTTGAAATGGACTCCAGGATCTTGGGCAGGTCCTGCGACCCGATGATCATTTTATTCAACTCCTCGCGCTGGGCGAGGTAATCCGCGAGCTGCTTCTTCTGGGACGCGGTCTCCTGGTTCTCACCGTAAGTCGCCACGATGTCGCTCTTGAGCTTGCGCGCCTCCTTGACCATGCTCCCCAGCGAAACAACCTGCCAACGCAAGATAAACGCCGCGTCCAGGAGCAGCACTACCGCGACGACCGCCAAAAAGGCCTGCGGCCTTTCCAGCAACGCCAGCGCTTGGGTCTTGAGGGTCTTCATGTCAAAGGAGGTCATGGGGCCTTCTTTCTGTTGGCCACCAGCACGAAGTCCACCACGTCATAGCTCTTCACGGTGCGCCGCTGGACGGAATTGAGTTCAATCTTTTCGAATGCCGCGGAAAAGGTCTTGTGGGCCCTGATCTCCTGAAGGAATTTGCCGATGATCGTCATCTCGTTCTGACTCAGCGAGACGACGCTCCCCTGGATCATGATGTTCTCTGGCGACAGGGCGAGACGGTCCAGCCAGAGTCCCGACGGCACGGCGCCGGCCAAAACCGAGAGCATCTCCGTCAGGCTGAACGGCCGGTCCAAGAACGTCTTCAGGGACGCGACCTCCGACGCCACGGCCTGGATCTCGCCGCGCCGGGCCAGGAACTCCTTGGACTGCGGCGCCAGGTGCCCCCAGTTATGCCGCAGGCTCGCCACGTGGACCTGCTTGACGCCGGCCGCAAACAGGAGGACGAGATGCAGCACCAAAAAGACGACCACCCCCATCAGCACGTACGCCTTGTAAG
Organism: uncultured Planctomycetia bacterium; assembly: GCA_964501505.1. GTDB lineage: Bacteria > Omnitrophota > Gorgyraeia > Velamenicoccales > Velamenicoccaceae > CAZCSY01. The sequence goes on along the minus strand of CAZCSY010000058.1, from coordinate 8,162 downwards.
GGAGGACGATCTTGCGCTCGGTTCGGCGCAGATTTTTAGGCAGGAGATTGATAATGATCATCGTTATCGCAGGGCCAGCCCCATGGCGACCGCCAAGAGGTCCGCCTCCGCCTTCAGGGCGCGGCGGTCCACGGCCTCGTCGCACAACAACCTGTCAACGTAATCCATCACCTGGACCTCCACGCCCAGGAGCTGGCAGAGATAATCCTTCAGACCCGCCAGGCGGCTCGCCCCGCCCGTGATCACCACCTGCTCAACGGTCTTGTTCATCCGGGCCTCGAAGTAATCGAGCGAGACGCGGATCTCCGCCGCCAGGTTATTAAGGACCGGGTCCCATACCGCGTAGAGCTCCTTCTGACGCGTGCCGGGGTCGTGCTTGAGATCTTCGGCCTCGGCGTAGTCCATCTCCAGGGCCTCGCACATCTTCTTCGTGATCTCGTCACCTCCGACGAAGATGTCGCGGCTCAGATACGGGAAACCGTCCACGAGGATGTTCATGTTGGCGGTGGTCTTACCGAGATTGACGAGACCGATGCAGCACGTCTTCTTGACGCTGCAGATCTCGGTATAAAAATTGGCCAGGGCCAGACAATCCAGATCAATGGCCCGAAGATTCAGGTTCACCTGGCGGGCCAGATCCGTCTTCTTCTGCACCAGGTCGTTCTTCGCGGCCACGATCAAGACAGACATCTTGGCCTTGTCCTTGAGTTCCTGCACGATCGTGTAATCGGTCGCGACCTCCGCCAGAGGAAAGGGCACGTACTTCTCGATCTCAAACCGCATGGAGGACTCGAGGTCGTTCTTGTTCATAAGGGGCAGTTCGATATAGCGCGAGACGACACCTTGACCGCTCACCGCGATGGCGGCCAACTGATCCGGCGCCGCCCCGGCCTTGGCCAACGCCTTGCTCAAGGCGTCGAGATAATTCCGGTCCACGACCTTCTCAACACCGAAACCCAGCAGCCTGTAACCCTCCTTGGAGGAATCCAGCCGCACGGCCTTGAGCGCGTAGCTGCCGACATCGACGCCCACGGACCCCTTGGACACCGCGGCCTGACTCATGGAGCGCGTGAAGATATCCTTCACGGCTACGGTCGAATCCTTCACCAGACCCTTCACGGCCTGTGTGTCGATCTTCGTGTTCATCATTCCGCTTTCCGCCGGTCGGAGAATGACGCTACTCGCTCGGCGTTTTCATTCCTAACCTGTTTAAAAGTATTATCTTATAAAAGAGGGAAGAAAGTCAATCATTTTCTCGCAGGGTCTTTAATCTCCTCGGCGATTTCCAGGTTCCTTCTGGCAATTTCATAATCAGGACAAAGAGACAGAGCCGTCCGCCACAGCTCCTTTGCCTCCTCCATCCTCTCCAGGCCGGCATAAAGTTGCGCGAGGTTGTTGTAGGCAGGGCAATAATCGTCCTGTGCGGCCATCGCCCTTTTGAACAACGCCTCCGCTTCCCCGAAGCGGCCCATCCGTTGCAGCAGGAGACCCGCATTATTGCACGCCTCGACCATGTCGGGCTTCAGGACAAGGGCATCCCTGTAGACGCCGAGCGCCTCCGGGATCTTTCCCGTCCTTTCGTAGATGAGGCCCAGGTTATAATACACCGCGGCCCGGAGCATCGACCTGTCCGGCGCCTCCTGGTCGAAGACCAGGATTGCCCGGTACTGCCTCTGTGCCTCGTCAAAACGGCCGCTTTCCAAATAAAGGGCTGCCAGGCTGTCCCGTGCACGGATGCTGTGGGGCGCATAACGGAGCGTGTGCTCAAAGAACGCTCCTTCGCTCATCCAGTTCCTGTTGTTTTCCCGGCTCAACAGGCCCAAAAAGAGACACGTTGAAGCAAGCAAAACCCGCTGCACGCCCTTATGCCGCAGGCGGTCCATTAAGGAAGCCAGGAAAAAACACAGAGCGAGAGCCGGCAGATAAAGAAAGTGCTCAGCCATGATCTTGGGGAAGACGAGCGCCGACTGGGGCAGGAGCCAGACGAAAAACCAAAAGACAAAAAACAGGACCTGCCGGCGGGACGAAACCCCTTTCCGGAGATTGAAAAAGGACAGGGCGATCATCGCTGTCGCCAGGCCGACACCGATCCAGGACGCCGGACCGACCGTCTCGTGCAGGAGCAAACGTTCCATGTGCAGGCCGACCGGCATAAAAAAAGAACCCAGATAGATCAAAAGGCTCTTGCCGAAAAGAAAGAGGCGGGCCAGCGGACCGATCTCAAAAACGGCAAATCCTGCCTTGGACAGGATCGGGTGGCCGGCGGCGAAATTCCACGCCGTCATGCGGAGGACCGCATAGCCTGCGCCGACGGCAAAAAAAGACATCAGCCTCTGACGACGACTTTTCGTCCCCGGGCCGACACACGCCTCCCACCCCGCCAGCACGACGGGAAAGATAATCGCCGATTCTTTAGCCAGCAGGCTCAGGACGAAACACAAGACACTCCCCGCGCGCGCAGCAACACCCGGCCGCGCGTAAAGCAACAGAGACAGGAAAATAAATAGAGCGGCCAGAGAATCTGCGCGACCCGAGATATAGGAAACGACCTGGCCGTGGACGGGATGGACCAGGAAGATCAAGACGGCGGCAAACGACAGGAAGGAACGGCCCGTCAGCCGCCGCAAAAAAAGATACGCCAGGCAGCCGACGAAAAAGTGAAGCAGGAGATTGCCAAGATGATAACCGAAGGGATCAAGCCGGCTGAAGATGCCGTTGAGGACCAACGACAGGATCAGGAGCGGACGATAATAGTTGGCGCGCCCTCCCTCGTAAAGCTCCGTGCCAAAGACACGACCCCAGGAAAAGGGACCGGTTAAGAGAGTATTGTCCTCAACGAGGGTCTTGTCATCCCAGATGAAGGCGCCCCCAAGGGCGCTGCCGTAGGCCAAAAAGACAGCCAGGAGAAAAACGGCAAAGACGGCCGCAACGGCCCTTTTTTCCTTTGCCGACACACATTCAAAGATCCGCATAGGCTGTCCCGTGCAGAAAAAAGAGCGGCCTTTTTCGAGGCCGCTCTTTTGGATCCCATACAGAAAAACGACGTTATTCGATGGGTGTGCCTGCAGTCGTGCTGCCGACGCGAACGACACCCGATGCATCCACGAAGAAGTTCCGGCTTCCCGTCACGTTGACCGTCTGCGGTGTCGCGACGACGCTGTACGTGTTGGTGCCGGCGCTCAACGTGAAGCTGTAGCCTGACTTGTTACCGCTTGCCAGCACGCTGTCGATGTACGGCGGATTGCTGGTGTTGAGGTTCGTCAGGGCACTCGGATACGACGGCGGCGACTGCGCCGCACGGTAACTCTCCATGGCCGTGCTGAAGGTCCTCATCGTCGCGATCGCCGTCGCCTCGTTCGCGTTCAAGCGGGCACGCAACAGGTTCGGGATTGCGATGGCCGCCAAGAGAACGATGATAGCCACAACGATCATGATTTCAACGAGCGTAAACCCTTTTCTCTTAGAGCGCATGATTCCAACCTCCTTTCCTGGCTAAGATTGCCTTGCGCCCTAGACCCGGAAGACGGACAACTATACCTCATTTCGTCGTCGGCGCAAAGCGACCAAATTGTGGGAAAATTATATCACCACCTCCTTTCCCTGTCAAGAACCCTTTGCATGACAGAAAGATAAAAAGCCTACCCCCTTATCAAGACACAAAAGAGATAGGCACTCTGCCCCATCGGCAACTGGCTGCCATTCGTAAAAAATTAACGATTAGGCCCTGTAGCTTTGTGCCCCACTCTTTCGAACCCCTTGAGAGGGTGGCGGGGATCCCCGCCGTGGTTTACCTTTATCGACTTACCCGGTTTTCTCTAAGATAAGTGTAACACGTTTCCGGCGGGTTTCAAGAGGCCCCGGCCGGAGTCTGCCGGACAGATCCCCCTTTACAGGCAGGCCAGGATTAACGGATGAGCTCGGTGATCTTGAAGATGGGCATGAAGAGGGCGATGACGATGCCGCCGATGATGATGCCCAAAAAGCCGATGACGAGGGGCTCGATCATGGAGGTCAGGCCGCTGACCGCCGCGTCGACCTGCTCGTCGTAGAAGTCGGATATCTTATTGAGCATATGCTCCAGCTGTCCCGTCTGCTCCCCGACGGCGATCATGCGCACGACCATCGGCGGGAAGACGCCGCTCTTGGACAGAGGCTCGGAGATGGGTTCGCCCTCGCGGATCGAGTCCCGGGCCTTGTCGACCGCCCCCTCGACCACGAGGTTGCCGGAGGTCTTGCCGACGATCTCCAGGGCGTTGAGGATAGGGACACCGCTCTTGACCAGGGTCGCCAGCGTCCGCGAGAACTTCGCGACGACGACCTTGCGCATCAACGGCCCGAAGATCGGCACGCGCAGCGTCCGATAATCGAACCAGTAGCGTCCCTTGCGCGTGTCAATAAACTTCTTGAAGAGAAAGACGGCGATCCCGAACAGGATGACCAACGCGAAGAACATGTGCCGCAGGGTGTTGGAAACCGAGATCAGGATCTGCGTCGGCAATGGCAGCGTCCCGCCCAGCGTCGCAAAGATACCTTCAAAGGTCGGGACGACCTTGATCAAGAGCACGAGCGTGATGATGAAGGCCATCGTGATGACCACGGCGGGATAGACGAGCGACGACTTCACCTTGCGCTGCAAGGCCGCGGTCTTCTCCAGGTAGGTCGACAGGCGGTCCAGGATCTCGTCCAGGAGACCAGACGTCTCGCCCGCCTTCACCATATTGATATAAAGATGCGAGAAGATCTTCGGGTGGCGGGCCATCGCCTCGTGAAGGCTCGAGCCGCCTTCGATGGCCTCCTTGATGCCCAGGGTCACGTCGGAGAGCGTTCTGTTCTCCGCCTGTTCGCTCAAGATGTGGAGGGCCTGGACGAGGGTGATGCCGCTCTCAACCATGGTGGCCAGCTGCCGGGAAAAGATGACAAGATCATCGAGCTTGACCCCTTTCTCTCTGGCCTTCCTAGCCTTCTCTTCGCGGACGGAAATGACGATCAGACCCTTCTTGTGTAAGACGCTGATCGCCTCGTGCTGATCGCCCGCCTCGAGGATGCCCGAGAGCTTCAGGCCCTGGCTATCCTTAGCGACATAACCGAAAAGGGGCATACGTCTCCTCCACCTTTTTGAGGCCTTCCCTCAAACAAGCCTCTCACAGCTCTTCGAGAGATTTGAGAAAAGCGTTGACGACCCCGGGGTCAAACTGCGAGCCGCTGTAGCGCACGAACTCCTCTTTTGCCTCCTCCAGGCTCAACCCCGCGCGCCGGTAGGGCCTGGGAGAAACCATGGCGTCGTAGCTGTCGGCGACCGCCATGATGCGGGCGCCCAACGGAATGCGCTCTCCCGACAAGCCGTCGGGATAACCTTTCCCGTCCCAGCGTTCATGGTGGTGGCGAACAAACGAGATGACGTGAGGCATGAAGGTCAAGGGCTCCAATATCTGGGCCCCGCGGACAGGATGCAGCCGCATCTCGGCAACCTCTTCGGGCGAGAGGACGCCGGGTTTGGTGAGGACCGTCCCCGGAATCCCCATCTTTCCCAGGTCATGCAAAAAGCAGGCCTCGCGCATGTCATCCAGGTACGTCGTCTCAATGCCCATGCGCCGGCCAATCAACTCGGCGCAGCGGGCCACGTTGTCGCAATGCGCATAGGTATAACGGTGGCGGCTGTCCAGGGCGCGCGCCATCGTCCTGAGCGACCTCAGGTACGTCTCGCGGAAATCACCGCAGAGGCGCGCGAGATTATCCAGGCTCTCCTCCGTGCGTCGGGCAAGAAGCAGGTGCTGCTTTTGCAGCTGCACCGTATTCTCTTCCATCTTCTCCAGAGATTGCATGTGGACCCTCAAGGCCTCCCGGACATCAAGGAGCTGCCGGGCCTTGAAGATCACCTTCTCCGTCCTCAGGGGCTTCTCTAAAAAGTCGGTCGCCCGGGCCGACTGGGTCTCATCGACGAGGTTCGTCTCGTCGGGATACCCCATCAGGACGACGACCGTCTGCTCGTCGATACGTTTCATCTCGCGAATCATGTAACGGATGTCCAGATCCGAGATCGCCAGATCGAGCATCGCCATCGCCGGCACCCGACGCATAAAAAGATCCAGCCCCGAACGCCCTGTGCAGGCCGTGGTCACCTCGAACCCACGCACGCCCAGGACGTCCCTCAGGTGGGTGCAGACGGCCTCGTCGCGGTCGATGATCAGTATCGTATGCGCCTTGTCGGTTTCCATCTGCTGCCTATTATAACGCTGTTGGCCTCCGAAATAAAGTCATTCCTCGCTCGTGGCGCGCAGGGCCTCCTCGATCGTCGTCACCCCTTCGACCACCTTGAGCATCGCGTCGTCCCGCAGGGTCAGCATCCCGCGCTCGCGGATGGCGAAATCCTTAATCTGATCCGTCGAGGCGCGCTTGATGATCAGGTCGCGGATGGCGTCGTCGACCAACAAGACCTCATGGATGCCGATGCGCTCATAGTAGCCGACCTGATTGCACTGGGTGCAGCCCCTGCCTTTGGCGAACTGGGGCTTCTGACCGCTTCTGAGGATGCGCTCGATGCCCAATTTCTTCCAGGTCTCTTTCGGGATGTCGATCGCCTCGCGGCAGTTCGGGCAGATGCTGCGGCACAGACGCTTGGCCGAGGTGGCGATGAGACTCGAGGCCACCAGGAAAGGCTCGATGCCCATGTCGATCAGGCGCGTGATCGCCCCCGTCGCGTCATTGGTATGAAGCGTCGACAGGACGAGTTGTCCCGTCAGGGAGGCCTTGACGGCGATGTCCGCGGTCTCGGAGTCGCGGATCTCGCCGACCATGACGATATCCGGGCTCTGGCGCAGGACCGAACGCAAGCCGGCGGCGAAGGTCAGGCCGATCTCGGGCCTGGCCGCGATCTGCGTGATCCCCTCCAGTTGATACTCGACCGGGTCCTCGATCGTGATGACGTTACGTTCCGGCGTGTTGAGCTTGTTGAGGATCGAATACAGTGTCGTCGATTTGCCGCAGCCCGTCGGCCCGGTCACCAGCATCATCCCGTAGGGCTTGCCGACCGCCTCGTTGAAGAGGCGCAGCGGCTCGGGCGACAGAGCCAGTGCCTCCAGACCTGTCGACAGCTTCGACCGGTCGAGGGTCCGAAGCACGAATTTCTGTCCGAAGCTGGTCGGGAGCGCCGAGACGCGGAAGTCGATCTCACGGTCGCGCAGCTTCACCTTGAAACGGCCGTCCTGAGGCAGGCGCGCCTCGGTGATGTCGAGTCCCGAGATGATCTTGAGGCGCGCGAGGATCGCGTTCTGGTTCTTCTTGGGCAGTTTAAAGACGTCAAAGAGGTGACCGTCGACGCGGTAGCGCACGCGCAGCTCCCGTTCCAACGGCTCGACGTGGATGTCGGAGGCCCGCCGCTTCAGGGCCTCCGTGATCATCAGGTCACAGATCTTGACGATGGGGGCCTTGGCGCTTTCCTCGAGGACGCTGCCCAATTCCAGCGCCCCGTCGACCTTGACAACCTCGACGCCCTCGCCGGCCTCTTCCTCCTCCAGGACACTCTGCATGTCGTCGGCCGGCGTCGCGCCGCCGAAAAACTTATCCAGGACCTTGACGATCTCCTTTTCGCTCGCCAGGACGATATCGATGTCGTGGCCCGTGAGCATGCGCAGATCGTCGATCGCGAAGATATTCATGGGGTCGCTCATGGCGACGGTCAGGACGTTGCCGATGCGCGAGAGCGCAACCACCTTATACTGACGGGCGATCTTTTCCGGCAGGAGCTCGACGACCTTCGGGTCTACCTTGTATTTGGCCAGCTCCAGGTACGGGATAAAGAGCGCCTTGGAGAGAGCCGCCATCAGGTCCTTCTCCTTGACCAGGCCCTCTCGGAGAAGGATGTCTTTCAGGTTGCCGCCCCGGTCGACGTGCATCTTGAGCGCCCTCTCCATGTCCTGCGGTGAGATGACGCGCGCCTCCAGGAGCACATCGGTGAGCTTTTTTTTCAGAATAGGCATGGCACACTCAGTGAAAAATTAAAAAGGAACCATGGTTCATTTTAACTTCTTTTTGTCCAGCGGCTCATCGGGGGCCGTGACGCGCAGGACCTCCTCCAGTGACGTGATGCCCTCCAATACCTTCGCGACGCCGTTCTCGCGCAGGGTCTTCATCCCCTCCAGCCGCGAAGCAGTCTTGACCTCGTG
>CAZCSY010000057.1:0-10286 GCA_964501505.1 uncultured Planctomycetia bacterium | reverse complement strand
CCCAGATAATAGGCGAGCGCTTGATGATGGTCATATAGAGTTTATGGATAATCCGCTCGGAGACCGGAAAGACAAAACGGAAGGCATTCACGCACGTGACGACGCTCCCCGGCGCAACGGACGCGATACTGCGCGCTATTGATCGGGCCGCATGGTAGTGGCCGGAAGACTCCGTGATATAGAGAATGAGGGCTCGAATCGACTTAGACATAAGCATTTATTTTAGCACAATACCCTATGCTCGACAAGAAGATATGAAAAATCAAGGTGGAATTACACAAATAGGGGCGGTTCTACGCTGACGGCGGCCAGATAGACCATCCCACCGGCCACAAGACCCTGGATCCTCAAGGGCATGCGCCTGGAATCAGCGGAGAGCCAGATACGGTACTTCTTCGGTATGCTTTCGATGTAGAAGGCGTCGAAGCGCCCCAAGGGCACGCGGATAGGCTTTTTCTCTTTGACGACAAGGTTAAAAACGGTGGTCGGCAGACGGATGGCATACTCCCGGCCGACCGAAAGGGCCGGGTCCCGGCGTAAGCGGTAGATCAACAAAAGGACGTTGTCCAGGGGGAGCTCTGACTCGATGAGGACCTTTTCGGGATCATGGCCGCCCACCTTTTTTTCGATCACGACACGGCGACCGTCCGCGCTATAGCGCTCGACGATATCCTCGTCGCGGCCGAAGACGCGGATGTCGCGGGTGACGCGCACGGGCGAGGTGAAGTCCTCCTTGCCCAGGATCATCTCGTGGTCGTTGACAGAGAAGCTGGTGACTCTAAAATCAACGCACTGAAAGATCTCATTTTTCTCTCTGACGGGGGCTTTGAGCGCCAAGCGGCCGGACCCCACCTTGAGAATTCCGTTACTATAGACACCAAAGGTGACCGTCTCGCCCGGCTCAAAAGGCGTTGAGACCGCGCCTTCCTGCGCCTGAGCAGGATACAAAAGCAGCCCACAGCCTAAAACGCAATATAAAAACAGGAACAGATCTTTTGTCATGGTCACGGAATCATGACTAAGAGCGACCCGGCTGTCCCCTCCCTGTTCGCTCAGGAGGGCATGGACGCACCCGTCAGAACTTAAAGATCTCGCGCGCCTTTTGGCGATCGGTCACGTCCTTGATGTCCTGGTACTCGACATAGGACAGGTCCGGCCGTTTCTGCGCGAGGCGGGCCAAGAGCGCTGTGTTGTTGTCGGTGGCCTTCTTGCGCGAGGCGATGTAGCGGAACTCCGTGCCGCACCCGGGACAGTACTTCTCGCGGCCGTAATCGATGCCCACGTGACGGCAGGCAAAGCACTCTCCCGTCAATTCTCCGACGACGATAAGGTGTTTTTTCAGCGTCTCGAGGTCGCGCTCCTCTGCCACACGCACGAGGATTTTTTTCATCTCACTGTCCGCGGAGGGAAAAAACCTTATCCCCCTGTCGCACGTCTCTCATCACTTCCAGTCCCACGTCCTGGCCGGGACGGGCCGTGGTGATGGGCCGGCGATCGATCTGCAGCGAGCCGACGGTCTGACGAAAGTCCGTCGTGCGCCCTTTTATCCAGATTGGGTCGCCGATGCTCAAGGGCCGGCTCAACTTCAGGACGGCGGCACGCACCTTGGGAAAGTAATGCGTGATCTCCGCGGCCGGCCGCAACATCTTCCTGGCTGCTGCCTTCCTGGTCGCAGGCCTGGTTTTTTTAAAAAGGCTCTTCTTTTTCGCGGCAAATGTCTTTTTGCGGGATTTTCTGGTAAGCGTGTGCTTGCGGCGGACGCGGACAACCCTCTTTTTAGCGCGCTTGGTCCGTTTCACGGGGCGGCGGCGCAGGGGCCTGCGCGCTCCCCGGCGTCGGGGCGTGCGTCCCCCTCGGGGACGCTTGCGGGAAGAGGGCTTCTTGCGTCGGGCGGACCGCTTCTTGATGCTTCGCCTGAAAAGATAAAACAGCCTCTTCCACAAGGTTCAGCCTTTATTCAAAATTATCCGGATGTCCGGGTGGCCTTCTATGGTCCTGTGAAGGAAACAATGCCTGGCGACTTCGAGGAGCGCCGGTTCGCGCTTGCCCGGCTCCGCGTGAGGTAACGTTAAGGCGATCTCGACCTTCCCGTACCTCTTTTTGTCCTCCGCTACCTCCCAGGAGACCCGTATGGTCATATCGCGCGCGTCCAGGCGGGCGTTTTGGCAATACCTGGCCACATACAGGCCGACGCAGGCACCCAGGCTTCCCATAAAGGTTTCGGTGGGAGTCATGCCGGTATCCCCGCCGCCCCTTTCCTGAGGCAAATCGCATCTCGTCTTGTGTTGGCGGGCCTGGGTTTCAAAGGACACCCCGCCCTTATACGCAACGCTGAGCTCAGACATGTTCAAAAGACCTCCTTGTGGATCATATCTTTGACATCGCGTTTCTGAGGCGAGGGCGTCTCGGCCGGGTATCCCAACGCAATGAGACCGATAAGCTTATACTCCTCTGCCGCCTTACAAAAGACACGCACCCTGTCCGCATAATCTTTCCTGTCGCCGGCAATCCAACACGCCCCCAGCCCAAGGGCCGCTGCGGCCAAGAGGGCCTGGGTCATCGCCGCCGAGCCGTCTTCGAGGTAATATTTCGTCTCTCTGCAAAAGACGACGATCCCTGCCGCCGCTGTCCCCAACAGGGCACCGTTGGGCGAGACCATCTCGGTGAGCGTCTTCAAACGGCTCTTGTCGCGGACAATGACGAATTCCCAGGGTTGGATATTGCGGGCGGTGGGGGCCAGAGAGGCGGCATGGATGATCAGCGTGATATCTTCCTCGCTGACCGTTTTATCGCTGAAGGTGCGGATACTGCGGCGCGCCTCAAAGAAAGCCAGAATGTCTTCGGGGTCCCGCCGGGTCATGCCTTGACGTTCAGGACGGAATCGCGTTCGCCGAACGGATTTTCCCAGGTCTCGGGATTCGTCGGATCTTCCTGCCAGACGCCGTCCACGATCAGACGGTAACGATAGGTGCCTGCCTTGAGCTTCAGGCGGCGCTTCCAGACCCCGTTGACCTTGTTCATGCGCGCCGCGTCGTCGGCCTGCCAGTTGTTGAAATCTCCGACGACAAAAACGCTCGAGACGTCGTCCCGGCGCAGCTCCATGTTGACGGTCATGAATTCTTTTGCCTTTTTGCGAACGACCTTATCCATAGCCCGCGTGATCTTCTCCATGACCGGCTCCTGGCCCGAGATGATCTCGCGCGAAAGGCTGTAGTAATCCTTGGCGGCCCGGCTGTACTTGTCGAACTGGAAGATCGTCTGACCCATGGACTGGGCCTCCTTGACCTTGACGTTGATGTGGATAATCGTATTGAAGACCCGCGCGCCGAAGGTCGCCTTGATCTTGTTGAGGATGTTGAAGGAGTGGCGCAGGCGCGAATCGAAGTTGTTCACCAGCACCCGGAACTCCACCGTGTGGTTGAGACGGTCCCGCACGAGGTCCACGATATCGAGCAGCCGGTTGACGCCGTCCACGGCAAAGCGCGATGCCTCGACGGGAATGATCATGCGCTCGGCCGAGCGGATGGCGTTGACCGTCAGGAGTCCCAGGTTCGGCGGGCAATCGATCAGGCAGACGTCGTAAGCGTCCTGAATCGTCTTCAGGACATCCCACAGACGGGACTCCCGGCCGATCTCCTCAGAGAGTTCCTGGTCGAGGGTGCTGAGCATGATGTTCGAGGGCGCCAGGTCGAAGTTCGCCGAAAGATTGACGATGATCTCCCTGAGACTACACCTGTTCTTGCTGATGGAAGAAAGACAGTCGTAGATGCCGATCTCCCTGTCCACGCCCAGCCCCAGCGATGCGTGGGCCTGCGGGTCCAGGTCGATCAAAAGCGTCTTCTTGCCGTTGATCGCCAAAGCAGCCGCGAGATTAGTCGCAGTGGTCGTCTTACCGCATCCACCCTTCTGGTTCGTTACGGCGATAATCTCCATTTTGACCCGTCTCCTTGTGTTAAAGGGTTAATTGCGTGAAAATTCTATATTATCTATCAAGAGCTCGCCGGAGCGCGCCTTCACGTTCCACGGTTCCAAAACAAAAGAGAGACGCGTCACGCGAGACCAATCGTGGATACTCTTAAATTCTTCCAGGGGGATATCCAAGCGGCGCCAGAAGGACGCAACGCCCGGCGTGTAGACGGCATGGGATTCGCGGCGGGCACTTTCCAGGACAATCTTCAACGAGCCAAGGTCGCGGGCATCGCCCCGCAACCGAGACGAGAAGCGCACGGTGGTAAAATCTTTTAGATCCAGGTTAGCCAACTCGATATGCAAGGCTTCGATCTTTGAGGGGTTGTCGTGAAAATCAAACTTCAGGCGGTAAGGCCCGCCGTACCGCTCCACGCCAAGACTCTGGGTGGCCTGCAGCGTGTTGCGTTGTCCCCTGTGTCCCAGCAGGTTTACCCCATATATCAAACCCAGCACCAGCCCGAGACTTACGAACAGGAACGAAAAAAAGTTGTATTCCCTAATCTTGGGTCTCTTCAGGACACTCTTGGTCTCAAAGAAAACGCGCGCCAGGTGCTCCGATACTTCCTTTTTCATTCTATCATCTTGCTAAGTCTTGTCAAGATGATGAGTTACCGATGACTTAAAATACGGCAGCACTCAACAAAGACTTCTTCCTTTCTTAGGTATTATCTTAACACGTTCAAACATAAAAGCAATAAAAAATGATTGAGGCGAGACGCTCCCTCGCGTGGGGCCTCGCTTCAAACAAGAGGCGGCCCTCGACGCAAAGATGCATCAACAGGTCGCTGATGGGTTGGGGCCGCGAAAATATAAAAACCCCGGGGCAAGACGCCCCGGGGTTTTGTGTATCCGTGTTGCGAAGACCCGCCTTAGAACTCCACCTTGCAGGAGGCGATGACTTCGTTAGCCACTTCGTTCTGCGCGGACTGCGTCGAGATCGCTCTGCCCGGCATGAACCAATCGACACAGAGACCGAACTGAACGTCTTCCGTATAATCATACGCCAGCGTCAGGTCAATCTCCTGACCGAGTGTCTTCTTGTTGGCGGAATAGCCCAGCGCCGCGTTGTAGTCATTGGCCAATGCGTTGACTGCAGGACTCTGTGCCTTGGCCAGCGCCAGATACACCCAGTCGGCTCTCAGCGTGACGTCCTCAAGGAAATCAGGCTTGAGCGTCAGCATCAGGTCTACGTTATGCGCGTTCCACTGAGGGAAGAGCGCATTGATGATGCGGCCCGCTGTCTGGTTCTCGAACATCGGATCCCAGGCAAAGTAGTCCTTCTCGCTTGTCGAGCCTTGATTTGCAGGATCGGAGTCCCCGGAGAAGTACGAATACACCATCCCGAGAACGGGATCATGTTTCCAACCCGGCACGTAGGTGACCATGGTCTGGGATGCCCAGGCATTGCGGTCCCTGACGATACCATTTGTTACATCGACCTTATGGCCTCCCTGCCATGCCACTTCCTGCTGCAGGTTCAGCTTATCGGTCGGGTTCGTGCTGATACGGACGCCCAACGTGCTCGTCCTGTCAGGCTTGTCGCCGCCGAGGTTAGAGACAGCAGCAGCAGCCGTCTGAACGTCTTTATTCCACCAGTAGCCCTCAACAGACGATTTCCACTTGTCACCCAGCTTGTAGCCGGCGTTGATACCATACAGATATTCATCATCCGCCGACTCAGCGCCTGTCAAGCTAGCGCCCTCGCTGATCTGCGCGAAAACGACGTCGATGACCAACGGGTCATAGTCCAGCGTGGCGCGGATCGCGTCAAACGCCTTGCGGTACGCCAGGTCGCCGTTGGCGGCCTGGGTCCCCGCAAAGTTCGCGTAGCCTAAGCCTTCGAAGTAGTTCGTGTACTGGTTCGTTCCGATGGCGCCCGAATTGATGACGCCGCCGTTCGGATCGGCTCCCACACCGTCGCCAATGATCATGTCATTGCCGAAGTGCAGTTCCTGACGGCCGATCGCGATCGTCAAAGGAGAGTACAAGAACTCCTTCATCGTCACGTAGGCGAGGTCAAGGTCGATGTCGGTCGAAGTGGCATTGGCCTCGTCCCAGTTCCTTTCATTGATCAACCTGACGACCGTTGACACATTATCGGTCAGGTCTGCATCGATCCTCACGCGGACAACGGAGTTGAAGACGTCAATCTGGTCTTCATTAGCTACGCCATTGCCCTTGATGAGGTCGAAGTCCTGGCGGTCGATCATCCGTGTAAGGATGTCACCGCTGACCTTAATATTCTGCACCGCTGCGAAGGCCGGCGCACAGGCCGCCATCACAAATAAGGCGCAGAATACAAGCACCAAACGTTTAGTCATTATGATTTCCTCCTTGAGAAGCTTCTATATATACTAGGTATTTTAACGTGCCTAGGAGTTTCCATCTATAGTTATATCGCCAAGTTATCGACAACCTCCGGCTGAATTTTATTCACCCCCTTTCTCGCCGTAATCTGAAGTTGTCTTTGGCGGTATAGCCAATTCCCTGTTCTGGTGCTTTGTTCTACAAATACCATATTTAGCAATGGGTTGTCAATACTTTTTTAAAAAAGAGGGGCATGGTACATGGAGGTGGTCAAATTTGACTAGGCGGCGAAGGCCTGCCAGGCCCGGCGCAGGATAGAATCCACCTCGTCCCCGTCGAGGCCGGCGCCCAAACCGACGGCCTTCAGGGAGGCGGGGCTGGGGATGTCTTCGGGCTCGTGGGCGTCCGTCCCCAGGCACAGATTGGCCTTGTGGGCCCGCGCCAGGCGTACCACCCGGCCATTCCCCAGGCAATGACCCTTGCGGCCGCTGATCTCAAGATAGATGCCCTTGCGGGCCGCCAGGCCGGCCAGTTCCTCCTGGAGCATGCCCGGGTGGGCCAGGATATCGATATCCGCCCTCAGGGCCGCCTCAGACGTACCGGCCAGCACCGGCTCGACCAGGGTCTCGCCATGGGCGATGATAACCCGCATCCCCTGCTTGCGGCAAAAGGCGGCGGCGGCCCGGAACTGCTCCAGCGGTAGATGGGTAAGCTCCACCCCCGGGATAACCTTGATGCGGCCCCTGGGCCAGGCCTTGCAGAAGTCCCGGATGGAGGCGGTCACGGCCTTGATATTGGAGAGATCTACGTGGTCCGTGATCGCCACCGCGCCGAACCCCGCCTCCTCATACCTCCTTGCCAACTCCGAAGGCAACAGCACCCCATCGCTTAATAAGGTATGCGTATGTAATTCGATAAATTTCCCGCTCTTTTTTGCCACGATCGCCTCTCCCGTTAGACGGCTTCAAAATCCCCGAATCTCCGGGGATGGCCCTGTTGACGTTCCAAGAAATACCTGAGGGGTTCATAATGGTTCTCTGCCGTGAAGGGAAACAGGAAGCTGTCAGCCACGATGTCCTCGCGGACAAAAAAGGCGTTTACGCCGGTAAAATCGCACCCCACAAGCCTGTAACCCTTTTGACCGGCCAAAAGCTCCAGGGATTTGAGGCTAGCACCGAAATGGGAAGAACCATCCCAATGGTGACGCGGGTCGTACCTCATGACCCACTTCACGGAAGGCGGAAAGATCGCGTTGTATTCGATGACCACGACCCTCGGTGAAAAATCCTTCAGCGCCTTCCAAAGCCAATAATCATTGCCGTCAACGTCGATGGATAACAGGTCGAATTCCCTGGGGACGTTGAGCCGGGTAAAGATCTCGTTGACGTTCTCCGCGGTGAGAAAAGCGGCCCGGACCGAGAGCTGGCCCCGGCTGACGTGGTTTCGGAACTTTGCCGCGATGCGCTTCACATGGAGTGAATTCCACTCCAGCCAGCAACCCCGCCACCCCTCTATCAATAAAGCGAGGGTGTTATTTTCGGTCCCGTGCCTTCCGCAGCCGAACTCCACGAAGAAACGCGAGGTCGTCCCGACCCTGCGGAAGATTTCGCGGAGGATACCGTCCTCCCCGTGCTGCGAAAAGACCTTGTGCTCATGTTGCGTGATGCGCTTAGGATCCCTGTATTTGGCGGGAGCGTGAAGATACTTCTCGATGTAGTCTTCCGTCAGCAGATAGGTCGAGCGCGCATGGACTGACTTGAACTCCTCCAAAAGGGCCCTGATCTTCTTAAACACTTTAAACAATCCGTATCTCCCGAAATATGCCCCTAGCAGGGCACGAACCGTCGCTTACTCGCTTCGCTCGTGTCGCTCCCCATGGGGAACCTAACGGTTCCCCTCTGGCGCTCGGCCGACGTTCCGTCGGCTTCGCTGTCACCCCTCCCTTGAGGCCAACGCCTTGCGCAAGGGGGAACGGTCTTCCCCCTTGAAACCCCCTTTAGGTTCTCGCCAGACTGATAAAACGCAACTCCGGAAAAGGCGCGTTACAGCCAAACGATCCGTATCTCCCGAAATATGCCCCTAGCAGGGCTCGAACCTGCCACACCAGGTTTAGGAAACCTGTGCTCTATCCAGATGAGCTATAGGGGCGACGTGGGACCTGGAGTCCTAATACCGGATCAGGGAAAAGACGGGATAGCCGGCAAGCTTATCGCGGCCCTTCAGGTCGCATAGTTCAATGAGAAAGATGATGCCGGCGATCTTGGCCTTGAGCCGTCCCGTTATCTGGCAGACGGCCGCCGCCGTCCCCCCTGTGGCCAACAGGTCGTCAACGATCAAGACCCTGTCATCGGCCTTCAGGGCATCCGTATGCATGTGCAGGGAGTCTGTGCCGTACTCCAGGGCGTATTCCGCTGAGATCGTCTGCGCCGGGAGTTTTCCTTTTTTGCGGACCGGGATGAATCCCGCACCGAGCTTATACGCCAGGGCCGCGCCGAAGATAAAACCACGGGACTCCACCGCCACCACGTGATCGATCTTCTTGCCTTTGACGGCTGCGGCCAAGCCGTCGACGGCCTGTCGGAAGGCCTTGGCGTCCCTCAAAAGGGTCGTGATGTCACGAAAGAGTATCCCCTGCTTGGGAAAATCAGGGATATTGCGGATTTTTTCCTTAAGAGACGATGGCATGTCGGTTTCTCCTCGGCGCGCTAAGCCCGCGCCAGAACCAAAGATGACTCCCTCTTGACCAGTTTCGTCGGCAGGACGATCTTGACGGGCTGCTTCTCTTTGTCCTGCGTGATGAGGTTGAGCTTTTCCAGGGCCAGCCGGCCCATCTCCACGATAGGCTGAGCGACCGTGGTCAGGCGGACCTGGCTGTAACCGGCGATCGGATTGTCGTCAAAGCCGACGAGCGAGACGTCCCACGGGATGCGCAACCCCTCGGCCCGGGCCTCGTCCACGACCTCAAGCGCCATCACGTCGCTGGCGGCGAAGATCGCGGTCGGCCGGTCCTCCAGACACAACAGGTTCTTGGCCGCAGCCCGAGCGGGGGTGCGCAAAAAGAACCCCTCCTGGACATAGCCGCGCGGCACAGGCAGGTCGTGCTTCTGCATGGCCTGTTTGTAACCCTCCAGGCGCGCCTCTCCGGCCTGGGTCGAGAGGTCGCCGGCGATGGTCGCGATCTTCTTATGCCCCAACTTCACCAGGTATTCCACGACGTCCATGGCCGCCCGGCGGTTATCGATGGCGATACAATTGATGTCCTCACTAAAATAGTTGTTCATCACGATGTACGGCTTGCCGGAGTGCATGAACTGGAGCAAGCGCCTCTTATCCCCATCGATATCGGCGAAGATCACGCCTTTGACGAAATCCGAAATGATGGACTCGTTCTTCAGCCAGTCCTGGTGGCCGGAGCGGTCGGTGATGTGGATCAGGATGTCGGCGCGCAGGCGGCTGGCCGCCGCGGTCACCCCCTTGATGACCTCCGAGGCGAAAAATGAATGAAAGACGTCTTCAAAGCGCGGGATGACCAGGGTATAAAATTTCGCCTTTTCCATGTTATTTCAAGACCTCCGAATCCTGCAGAGACAGGAACTTCTTAAGTTTTTTTAGGGCATTCTCTTCTATCTGACGCACCCGTTCACGGGAGATCTTAAGTTTCTTGGCGACCTGTGCGAGGGTGTGCTGTTTGCCAAGGGGGATGCCGAAGCGCAGGTTGAGCACCTTCTGCTCGCGCTCCGTGACCGCCTCCATGAGGCCGCTGAGCCGTTCCTTGACGAGCACGCTGTCCATCTGTGCGTCGGGCGAAACGGCGTTCTTGTCCTCGATCAAGTCGATGATCTCATTGCCCCCCTCCTCGCTGATCGGCGTGTCGAGCGAGGCGTTGCGTGCGAGGTGCCCGCGGATACGGGAGATCTTGTCAGCATTAATGTTCATGGCCTTAGCCAGCTCCGTGTCCGTCGGCACGCGCCTGAGCTTGCCCATCAACCGCTCATTGGTCTTCTTATATT
>CAZCSY010000056.1:0-10345 GCA_964501505.1 uncultured Planctomycetia bacterium | reverse complement strand
GCGAGGTACGCGACCTGGAGACGGCGGAGCTGGCCATCCGCACGGCCCTGACCGGTCATCTTGTCTTTTCGACGCTGCACACCAACGACGCGCCGTCCGGCGTGGCGCGGTTGCTCGACATGGGCATGGAGCCCTACCTCGTGGCCTCATCCGTGCAGATCTTCATCGCCCAGCGCCTCGTGCGCACCGTCTGCCCGGAGTGCAAAGAGAAGGTGGCGCTCAAAGAGGCGATGAAAGACGTCAAGGGGTCGGCGCGGGAGACCGTCGAGGTCATCGAGAAGCCGGAATACATCTTCAGGGGCAAAGGGTGCGACGCCTGCAAGTTCACGGGTTATCGCGGCCGCATGGCCATCTACGAGATATTGCCGATCAACGAAGCGATTCGCGACATGATCGTCGAGAAGGCCTCCGCCATGCAGATCAAGAAGAAGGCCATCGAGGCGGGCATGCGGTCGCTGACGCGCGAAGGCTGGGCCAAGATATCGGCCGGCCTGACGACCCCCGAGGAGGTCATGCGCGTCACCGAGCTCGCCTAAAGTGACACTCAAAGACCAGGTCTCTTGGTGTCATTTTGATGGAACGGGTTGATAGGCAAGGAGAAACGGTATGCCGACGTATACGTATTTAGCGAAGAAGAACCTCAATGAGACGGTTGAGGGGATGGTCGTCGCGGACAACGAGGATAATGCCGTTGATAAACTCATCGAGATGGGGCTTTCGCCGGTCAAGGTGGCGCCGCTGGTCGAGGGCGCGCAACGCAGGCGGCTGGAGGGCGGCGCGTCGTTCATGTCGCGACGCGGCCTGAACGTACGCGACCTGACCATCTTCACGAACCAGCTCAAGAGTCTCGTCAAGGCACGTGTGGACCTGCTGAAGGCGCTGTCCATCCTCTTCGGCCAGACCGGGAAGGTCAAGCTCAAGGAGCTCGTCACCGATATCCATACCGACGTCAAGAACGGCGCCACCTTCTCCGAGGCGCTCTCGCGGCATCCGCGGTTCTTCCCCGTGATCTACGTGAACCTCATCCGGATCGGCGAGGCATCGGGCCGCCTCGACGAGGTGCTGGAAGAATTGGACCGTTTCCTTGCGAAGGATGAGGAGTTCCGCATGCACCTGAAGACCGCGATGGCGTACCCGACGCTCATGATCATCGTCGGCGTGGTCGTCATCTTTGTCCTCTTCAGCTACGTCATCCCGCGCCTGAGCTCCATCTTCGCGGATTTTGATTATCAACTCCCGCTGCCCACCCGGATCATGCTGGCGGTTAGCGATTTCTTCAAGGCGTACTGGGGAGTGCTCGTGGGTTTCCTCGGCGCAGGGGGCGTCACGCTCGTCCAGATGAACAGGTTCCCGGCGGGCCGGGCGAGGCTCGACTGGCTCAAGCTCCACATCCCGATATGGGCGGACCTCTCGCTCAAGCAGTCGCTGGCGCGCTTCTGCCGGACCTTATCGCTGTTGATCCGCAGCGGCCTGCCCGCCTTCCAGGCCCTTGGGGCTTCCATCCCGACGCTGGAGAATGCGGTTTTCGTCCGTGAGATGGAGGTGGTCAAGAAGGACGTTTTGGAGGGCGCCTCGATGGCCAGCAGCATGAAGAAAGTCTCTTTTCTGCCGCCCTTCATGGTACAGATGGTCTCCGTCGGAGAAGAGGGCGGCAAGCTCGATGGGGTCTTGAGCGAAGTCGCCAATATCTACACGCAGGAGGTCGACGCGAAGCTGAAGGTGGTCACGTCGCTTCTGGAGCCGATGATCATTCTCGTGCTCGGTCTCATTCTGGGGGCGGTCGTGATGGCGATGCTCCTGCCGATATTCCAGATCAACCTTTTGATTAAGTAGAGCGCGCATGAACGTAACGGTTGTCTTGGAGATCGGCAATCCCTGGCTCAAGGTTGCCGTCGTGCGCTCGGCGATCGGCACGACGTACGTCAAGGCGCTGGCGCTCTTCCAGCTTGCCAACGGCACCGACGAGGTCATCGCGAAGCAGGTTGCGGATTTCCTGAAATCCCAAAAGATCAAGCGCGCCCAGGCCGCCATCGTCTCTTTTTCGCGCAACGCCGTCACCCTGCGCAACCTGCGCATCCCTTCGGCCAATCCCTCCGAGATCGACGACATGATCAAGCTCCACGTCGGCCGCCAGGTCCCCTACGCCAAGGAAGAGATCATCAGCGGCTACCGAATCGTGGGCAAGGACACGATGGGCTATTCGAAGGTGATGCTCGCGATCGTCCACCGCGAAAGCGTGCGTCGCATCTTCCGCATCCTCGAGCGGTCGGGCCTCTACACGGACCGCCTCGAGCTGAGTTCCGACGGTGTTTTATCGTGGTTGTGTCTCGCCCTCAAGGGGGTCGGCAGCCGCATCGGAGAGTCCTTCATCATCCTCGACTTGGATAATACCTTCACGGACTTCATTATCTCGGGCCCGGAAAACATCCTGTTCAGCCGCGTCATCACGCAGGGCCGCGAGCAGCTCGTCGAGCAGGAGAAGTGGCCGAAGTTCCTCGGCGAGATGAAGCAGACGCTGGTCATCTCGCAGGGCGAGGAGATCGCGCAGAAACCCACTAAGGTTTATCTGACCGGGGCCGGCGC
Source organism: uncultured Planctomycetia bacterium (assembly GCA_964501505.1). GTDB lineage: Bacteria > Omnitrophota > Gorgyraeia > Velamenicoccales > Velamenicoccaceae > CAZCSY01. The sequence continues at coordinate 7,762 of CAZCSY010000056.1, read as the reverse complement.
GGGGCTGGAGAAGTTGGCGACGACGATCGAGACAGAGTTCAATCTTCCCGTCGAGAAGGTCGCGGCGCTGGGTGGTCTGCCGCTGGCCAAGGAGGTCACCGTGGAGCCCGAGGGGCTGCTCGACCAGGCGTCGTTCTCAGCCCTCGTGGGCTTGGGCCTCGACACGCAGAAGAGGAAGATCAATTTCGTCCTGCCCGAGGCCCAGATCCGCAAGGCCCTGCGCGAGAAGACGCGCGATGCCATCATCCTCGGATCGAGTGCGATGTACCTGATCCTCATATTGTGCGGCATCTATCTCGAGCGCATGCACGCGAAAGAGGCGCGGATGGGCCTGATCGAGGAGCGGTACAAGACAATGAAGGAAGGCGTCGAGATGCTCGACCAGAAACTGGAGCGCATCCGCCAGATCAAGTCCAAGCGTGACACCAAGTCGCTGGTGCTCAACTATCTTTTGGAAGTCTCGCGGCTCCTGCCCGGCGAGATCCTCGTGACGAACGTCGGTTTTACGAAAAACGAGCAGCTGACGATCAAAGGGCGCACGGCGCAGATGTCGGATATCTTCAGGTTCATCACGTTGCTCGAGACCTCCCCCTACTTCAAGGATATCCAGACGCGCTACACGACGCGCCGAACCTTCAAGGGCGAAGACCTGAACGAGTTTGAACTCATCTGTCCCGTCGATAACGGACAGGACGCGCAAGACAAGAACAAGAAAGACAAGGATGTTAAGGGGAAGGGTTGAGCATGGCGTTGAAAAAGCGCGAGATGTTGCTGGCGTACGTGATCGTCGGGTTCCTCGGCGCGTGGGGACTGGCGCGGACGATCTTCGTGCCGTTCCATGAACGCCTGGCGACGCTCGAGCGCACGCTTGTCCTCGAGGGGGCGCGCTTTAAAAAGGGGGCGAGCCTGCGTGAGCACGGCGATACCATCACGAGCGAGTACGCCCAATACGAAAGCTACTTTTCGCTGCGCGGCATCTCGGACGAAGAGGCCGTCGCGGCGTTCTTGAAAGAGATCGAAAAGCTCAGCCGTCTCACGGAGTTGACGATCATCGACATGAAACCACAGAAGAATGTCGAGGCGGATAAATTTTCCAAGCAGTTCCAGATCGTGGTCAAGGCCGAGTCGGGGATGGGCGGACTCGTGAGATTCTTGTACGCGCTTCACGCCTCCCCGCTCCTGTTCAGCGTCGAAAAGATGACCGTGCTGCCCAAGAGCGACGACTCGTCCCTCTTGAGCGTCACCCTGACAGTGGTCGGTGTGGTCTTTACATAGGTCGATTTAAGACTAAAAGACCTCGTCTATCTGTTTCATGTGACCGCTGGTCGGACGGATAAGTCCGGACCGTTGAGCGCGCCCCGCCAAGTCGGTGAGGCGGGTCGGTGCCGCTAAAAGTGGAACAAGGAGCCAGGCTCCTATGTTCCACTTTCGAGGAAGGCAGGGTGTGACCGGGCAAGATGAGTCGTTGAGCGCGCCCCGCCAAGAGATGGGACGGGGTCGGGGACGCGCAAGCGCCAGGCAAAACTCGGGTCTCAAGAACATAGGAGGCATTCATGAAGGGTAGGAGATGGTTTGTGAGGAGAGGGTTTACGTTGATCGAGATCATGCTGGTCGTGATCATCCTGGGGGTGCTCGCGGCGATGGTCGTGCCGCGGCTGACCGGTCGATCGGACGAGGCGCGCCGTTCCGTCGCCAAGACGGATATCGAGTCGAACCTCGCGCTCGCCATCGACCTGTACGAGGTCGACACCGGCATCTATCCGTCGGAGCTGGGCGATCTGTTGGAGCAGCCCGGCGCGGTGACGGGTTGGAGGGGGCCCTACCTCAAGAAGGCGCCCAAGGACCCGTGGGGCCGCGAGTACGTGTACCGCTATCCGGGCACACACAACTCGGACAGCTACGATCTTTTCTCGAAGGGCAAAGACGGCTCCGAGGGCGGCGACGACGACGTGACGAACTGGCAGGAGTGAGTCACGGGGCGGACGTTCGAGCGCGAAGGCGCGGATTTGGTCGTGATGGTGCATCTCGATGAGGGGTGGAGATGGCGGGTAAGAAGGACAAGGGGGCGTTCACGCTCGTTGAGCTTTTGGTGGCCGCGGCGGTCATCGCGGTCGGGATGGTCTATGTGCTCGGCGCGTTCGGCCGGTGCATGACGGCGCTGACGACGTCAGAGCGCATGGTGACGGCGACGTTCCTTCTGAACAACAAATTGTGGCGGCTTGATGAGATTTACCGGCTGAACCAGGGTGCCGAGGAGGGTACGGATACAGGACAGTTTACCGAGCCTTACGACCGCTTTGAGTGGACGCAATCCACGACGACGATCTCGGCGGACGTGGGCGATGACTTCAACCAGACGACGATCCTGCGCGAGGCCTTTTTAGAAGAGACGGTGCGCGTGTCCTGGAAGCAGGGCAGGGCGACGCGCGATATCAGCGTGACGCGTTATGTCCCGCGCCGCCGGCTTGACGTGTGAGGTCGGACAGCAGAAAGCGCCATGAAGACAAAGACCGGCCGCGTCCGGAGCGGTTTTACGTTTGTCGAGACGCTCATCGTGGTGGCGTTGTTTGCGATCATCAGTGTCTCGCTCTTTCAGTCTTTCTCGATGGGGCTCAAGATCTGGAAGAGGGCCTCGCGCCCGAATTTGTCCTATCGCAAGGCCGTGATGAGCCTCGAGCGCATGGCCAGGGAACTTCGACAGTCGCGGGGGTATCCCAATACGACCTTTCAGGGGCAGGAGGACGGACTCACGTTCGTAAGCGTGGTGTATGGCAAGGTTTATAATCTGACGTATCAATATAGACAGCAAGGACTTTGGCGCGACGCAAAAGTTGTGGGTGCGGGTTGGGATGCCGGCCAGGAGCGCGAGGCGGTCCCCGGTGTCGCCGAGATAGAATTTACCTATTACGGCTATGACGCGCCGTCACACAGCTACATATTTTTTGACGATTGGGACGGGGCAACCAAGGGGTTGCCGATGGCGGTGCGGGTGATGGTGGACCTTGAAGATGAGACACACCTTGAGAAGATCATGCACGTTGCAACCACTTTGTAAGAGCGGGCGGGCGGCGCGGCGGGTCTTTCGCCGACAGACGCGGCGGGGCACGATCCTTTTCGTTGCCATCGGTGCGGTGGCGGTGCTCTCGATCCTCGCCCTCGGCACCGCCTCGAGCGTGATGCAGGAATTGAGGCTGGCGCGTTACGTGACCGCGGCGAACGAATCTTTTTATGCGGGCATGGCCTCGGCGGAGATCGCGAAGGTTATTCTTTCGCGCGACGACACGCCGACGGTCGTGACCCTTTATGATCTGCGCGACCGCGAGGTGGCGTTCGGGCAAAAGATGTTGAGGCTGCGGTTTTCCGACGAGGAAGGGCGGATCTCCCTCGACAGGTCCGGCGCCGATGTCCTGACGCGGCTGCCCGGCATCGACGGGGACGGGGCCGTGGGCGGGAATCTGGCCAGCGCGGATATCCATTATAAAGAAGAGGCTCAGCTCGTCAGCGGCGTGGAACCAGAGATGTACGCCCAGTTCGCGCCGTACGTGACGACGTTCTCCAGGGGCGCGGTCAACATCAATACCGCCGGCTCCGTGGTCCTGCAGACCCTGGGGATGAGCGAAGATCTCGTTGGGAAGATCCAGGAATTCCGCGCCGGGGTCGACGGCGAAGAGGGGACCTCCGACGACGGCATTATGATGACGGCCGGGGCGATCGTCTCGGACCTTCAGGAGGACGCGGGGATCAGCCCGTCGGAGGCGGTGCTCCTCGGGAACCTGGTGGCACAGGGGAAGCTGGGTACGTCCTCGAACTTTGTCCGCGTTGAGACCGCCCTTGTGACGGGTAGCCGCGAAGAGGAGAGCGTCAAGGCCATTCTATACCTGCCCACCGGCGGCGTGGTGGGGTGGTATGAAGAATAGCGCCGTAGCCGGCATTGTGAGATAATATAAAATAGGCCAAGAGTCAGGCCTGGAAACTGTTTTTTGTCGGGCAGGAGGACGGCCCTCAAGGCCGTTTTCAACGCAACGCCTACGATGAGTTACTATCAGATACTCGGACTGGAAAAGGAGCCGTTCTCGACGAGCCCGGACCCGGAGTTTTTCTACCAGTCGCAGGAGCACCAGGCGGCGCTGACGAGGCTCTTGATCGAGATCCGGCTGCGCCGCGGCCTGAGCGTTATCCTCGGCGACGTGGGTACGGGCAAGACGACCCTGTCGCGCAAACTCTTCCAGATGCTCAAAGAGCGCGAGGACATCGAGTTTTTCATGATCCTCGACCCGACGTACGACACGGAGCAGGTCTTTGTCGAGTCGCTCGCGCGCACATTCCGTATCCAGACGGAGAAGGAGGCGCCGTCGCTGTTGGACATGAAGGAGGCGATCAAGCAGTATCTCTTTCAAAAGGGCGTGGGCGAGAACAAGACCATCGTCTTGCTCATCGACGAGGCGCAGAAGCTCAACACCGAGTCGCTCGAGGTCCTGCGCGTCATGCTCAACTACGAGACCAACGAGTTTAAATTGCTGCAGCTCGTGTTGCTGTCGCAGCTGGAATTGCTGCCGAAGATCCGCGAAATGAAGAATCTCCTGGATCGCATCAGCATGCGTTATATCATCAATCCTTTTGACGACGTGGAGACCAAGGAGATGATCGCCTTCCGCATCGGCCGGGCCGGCTGCAACTCGCCGATGCCGCTCTTTCGTGACGACGCGATCACGGAGATCTACCAGCAGACGCAGGGTTACCCGCGGCGCATCGCAATGGTTTGCCATAACGCGCTCAAGTGCCTGGTGATGGAAAACAAGATGGTCGTCGACCGCGAGATCGTCCGTAAGGTCGTCGCCGAGAGGCAGATATAATGCCCGAACCGAACATGACGCCGGAAGAGAATCTGCTGCGTATCATCGAGTCCCCGGGGCAGGCGCCGCGCGGGGGGCGCGGGGTGGGACGGTTGCGCCGGCGCATGGATCCCCGGGCACAACTACAGGTTATCAGGAAGGCGGTCCTCGACCGGGCACAGAAAATTTTTACGCTGCGCACGACGAATATTTCGTTAATCGTCGCCGGCGGCGCGGCAACGCTCTTTCTCGTCGTGGACTTCTGGATGGGGCTGCCCAAGTCGGACTTCCTCGATAACCTTGAAGCGGAGGCGCGGGCCGCGGACCTGGGGGATCTTGCGATTGGACAGATCAGTCCGCTTCCCCTGTATCTCCAGGAGATCAAAGGGCGCAATATGTTCGCGCTGACGGCGCCGGCGCCGAAGATGTCGGACAAAGAGACCCGCACGCCGGAACAGATCAGGACCCAGGCGATCCAGGAAGCGATCCAGAACATCATCACGAACTATAAGGTGGTGGGAATTATCTGGTCCGAGGCTCCGCAGGCCATCATCGAGGACGTTGGCGCCGGGCACACCTTCATGGTGAACCGCGGCAGTTTGGTCAAGGTCGCGCGCGTAAAAGATATCTTGAAGGACCGCGTCATTTTGAGTTATGATGACAAGGAAATTGAGCTGCGCTAATACCTCCCAAGGGTGCCGTTTATGTTAATATGGGGCATCACGTATAACCGTATCGCCTGGGTTCTCCTGCCGGTCTTTTTGGCGACGGCCGTCGTTGGTCCGTCGTCGGTCCTGGGGCAGGACGCCACGCCGGTGGCGCAGGGCACGGCCGTCCCAGCAGACACCTTGGCGCCCGAGAGCGGCGAGAACACGATGATCACCGATGCGGAGCCGGGCCGCATTTCCCTTGACCTCAAAGGCATTGACATCATTGAGCTTCTGAAGATCATGTCGCTCAAGATGGGCATCAACATCGTGCCCACAAAAGATGTCACCGGCCGCGTCAACATCTTCCTCAACAACGTCACGCTCCAGGACGCCTTCGATATCATCCTTATCAACAACTCCCTCGCCGCGGTCAAGGAGGGCGACATCGTCACGGTCATGACGACCGAACGCTACAACCAGCTTTACGGCAAGCGCTACACGGACGAACGCCAGGTCCGCATGCACCATTTAGAGAACGCCTCGCCGAAGGACGTCTTTAACACGCTGAGCCAGCTGAAGTCCGACGTCGGCAAGATCATCATCGACGAGAAGTCCGGGACGGTCATTCTGATGGATGAGCCTGCGAGTCTGGATTTGCTCGAGAAGACCCTGCGCAGCCTCGAGCAGACCCGGCGGACCGAGATCTTCACACTCAGCTATGCCAAGGTTGACGAGATGCAGAGCAAGATCGCTTCTCTGTTGACCCCCGGCGCCAGTGAAGTCCAGATCGACACGCGCACCAACAAGATCGCCGTCACGGACCTGCCCGAGAAGTTGAAGAAGATCAAAGAGATGATCAAGGCCTTCGACGAAGAAGATAAGCAGGTCCAGATCGAAGCGCAGATCGTGCAGATCTCGCTCAACGACCGCACCGCCACCGGCGTGGACTGGGAGAAGCTCTTTGCGTACAGAAGACTCAACCCGATCACGCTCAAGGGGACCTTTCCGCTGACGGGCGTGGAGGAGGCCGGTCAGTTCTCCGTCGGGACGCTCGACAGGAACGACTTCAACCTCGTTATTGACTTTTTGGACACCATCACCAAGACGAACGTCCTGTCGCGGCCGCGCATCATGGCGCTGAATAATCAGGAGGCGAGCATCCTCATCGGCTCCAAGGAGGTCTACTTCTCGCAGACGCAGAGCCAGTCGAGTGTCACCACGACGACGGCCGAGGCCGTCAACTTCGTCGACGTGGGCGTGAAGATCAACGTCACGCCGACGATCACCGACGACGGTTTCATCATCATGAAGATCCGGCCAGAGGTCAGCTCTGTGCGCGAGGTCGCGACGTCGCCCTTGGGCAGCTCTGTTCCGGTCGTCGAGACCGCCCAGGCCGAGACGACCGTCAAGGTGCGCGACAACGTGATGGTGATGATCGCGGGGCTGATGAAAGAAGATGTCCGCCATAGCCATTCGAACTATCCGTGGCTGGCTGACATACCCCTCCTGGGCTGGCTCTTCGGCTCCAGGTCCGATCAGAAGGTCAAGACCGAGCTCGCGATCTTTCTGACGCCGCACATCACCACGGGCGGCGAGGAACGTGTCGATGCCGAAAAGGAAGAGATCCGGACGTACGGCGTCCTGACCAAGCAACCCAAGGGGCGCATCGAATAGCGCCGGACACCGTCGGGCCGGCAAAAGTTAGGGCAGACATCACGTCATGAATCTTACAAAGATCCTTTTGATTTTCGTCGGCGGCCTCCTTATCCTCGCGGCCGTCATCGGTTTCATGCTTTACTTCGGCGAGGCGGAGAACAACCGTCGCTACCGCGCCGAGACGCGCCGCCTCTCGGAAGAGGCGCAGGAGGAGATCCGCGGACTCAAGGAAAAGTTGCGGGTGGAGAAAGAGGGGACCGATGAGGCCAAGCAAAAAGTCCTGGATCAATTGACGACCTTTGCGCAGGAGCGCGACGCCGCGATCAAAAAGGTCGAAGAGGTCACCGAGCAGTTCAGGAAAAAACTGGATCTTTCCGAAGGCGCGACCGAAGACATCAACAAGTTGCGCGAGATGGTGACCAATCTGCGCAAGGAAAACGAAGTTGGGATAAAGAGCTTAGAAGAGTTTTTCAAAAAGAAACAGATGGCCTATGAGGCCCGCATCCTTTCGCTGGAGGCCCAGACCGCCAAGGCCAAGCAACGTTACGAGACAGAGGCCGAGCGGTATCATTATAATCTGGGCGTTATGTACACGCAGGCCAAAGAATTCGAATCGGCTGTCAA
>CAZCSY010000055.1:0-10403 GCA_964501505.1 uncultured Planctomycetia bacterium | reverse complement strand
TTTATGGATTTCAGTATATACGACTTTTCAAATAGACATAATTTACTATGAATCAAAAGGTTAAAAAAACAGTATTTATCAAAACCTACGGCTGCCAGATGAATGTCCGGGATGCGGAGGCCATCGAGGGGCTGCTCGGCGCCGAAGGTTACGGGATAACGCATGACCCCGGGAAGGCGGATGCGGTCCTTTTTGTCACCTGTTCCGTACGCCAGCATGCGGAGGACAAGGTCTGGAGCGAGATCGGCAGGGTGCGCCGGGCAAACGGGCGGCCCGTCATCGGCGTCCTCGGATGCATGGCGCAGAATTATAAGGAGGATATCTTCAGGCGCGCGCCGCAGGTGGATATCGTCTGCGGGCCCAGCGAGATCGACAACATCGCGCTGTACCTGGAAGAGGCCTTACGCAGGCGTGAAAACGTCGTGGCCGTGGTACAGCGCCGGCGCAGGGAGGGGATGTACCACACGGGCTTTCGCGAGGACAAGGACCACGCGTATGTCGTCATCTCCGAGGGGTGTGATAACTTCTGCTCCTATTGTGTCGTGCCGTACGTGCGCGGCCGCTTACAGCACCGGCCGGCGGCCGAAATCCTGAAAGAGGTCAGGGCAGCGGTCGCCTCGGGCATCGCGAACATCACGCTCCTGGGTCAGAACGTGAACAGTTATAAGCAGGTCCCCGGGTCACCAGGTCCTCAGGTCACCCGAAAAAGCGACTTTGTCGGTCTACTCAGACGGGTGAGCGCCGTCGAGGGGATCAAGAGCGTCTCTTTCATCACGTGTCATCCGAAGGACACCAGCCCTGAGCTCTTCAAACTGATGGGGGAGCGCGCCCGTATAAAAAAATACCTCCACATGCCGTTCCAGGCCGGGTCGGACCGGGTCCTGAAGGCCATGAACCGTGGCTATACGGTAAAAAAGTACCTGGGCCTGGTAGACCGCTACCGCAAAGTCGTGTATAATGAAAAATTGAGCACGGATGTGATCGTCGGCTTTCCGGGAGAGACCGAGGCGGACTTTGCCGGGACGCGCCGCCTCATGGAGCGCGTGCGGTTTGACACGGCGTACATCTTCAAGTATTCGCCGCGACCGCACACGAAGGCCGCGGCCCTCGGGGACGACGTGCCGATGGCCGTCAAGAAGAGACGCCACGCCGAGCTCCTGGAATTGCAGAAGACGATTTCCCGCGAGAAGAAGGATGAGACGGCGAAGAGGATTTCTTGTTAGCCTGATCGGGACCGCGATGCTGATGGCCGGCGGCCGCGCCGGCGCGGCCGAGGAGCCGCTGGCAAAGGCCGAGGTCTTTTATCTGCAGAAGCTCTACGTCCAGGCGATCGAGGCGTCCCAGGAGGCGATCCAGAAGCATCCGCAGGACGTTGAACTCGTCGCGCACGCCAACTATCTGACCGGCGCCAGCTACGTCAACCTCTTCGATTTCCTGACCGCCAAGAAGAACTTCCAGACCGTCGTCGACAGGTATAAACATTCCGCCTATTACGAGGACGCCTATCTGGCCCTCGGGGATGTGGAATTCCTGCAGGAGAACCTCGAAGAGGCGCTCTTGGTCTATCAGGCGTTCCTGGAGGAAGGTCCTTCCCCGAAGCGCCGCGCGACCCTCTACTTTCGCCTGGCCGAGGCCTATCTGAAGGGGGGCGACGTCGCGAAGAGCCGGGTTTACCTCAAGCGGCTTCGGGAGGAGTTTCCGGGGTCTTTCGAGGCGCGCGATGCCGGCCGGTTGAACGGCGAAAAAGTCTTCTACACCGTCCAGGTCGGCGCCTTTACCGATTTCAAGAATGCCGAGACGTTCGTCGACGGGTTGAAGGCAAAGGGCTATGACGTCTATTCGGTCCTGTGCATGCTTTCCGGAAAAAAGCTGTGCCGGGTCCGCATCGGAAAGTTTGCCGACCCGAAGGAGGCCGAGGCCTTGCAGGAAAAGCTGACGCTGGATGGGTATTATTCGAAGATCTTTCCGCTCACGACGAAACGATAAGAGGGATTATCTTAACGCCGGGACGATCGCGCGTCACAAGCAGCGATTGTCCTGTTTTTTTCGATGAAGCAGCGTCCTGTTGTTGTTTTTATCGTGGGACCGACCGCATCCGGCAAGAGCGCGGTGGCGCTGCATCTGGCAAGGCAGATGGCGTGCGGCTTTGTCTCGGCCGACTCCATGCAGGTCTATAAAGGCATGGACATCGTCACGGACAAGCCATCCCCGGCGGTCTTGCGCCGCGCGCCGCATGCCCTGATCGGGACGGTGGCGCCGGCGCGGGAGTATAACGTTGCCGCCTTCTGTCGGGATGCGCGCCGGGCGATCCGGGCGGTCCTTTCGAAGAGACGCTGTCCGGTCGTGGTTGGCGGCACGGGATTGTATATCCATGCCCTGGTGGACGGTATCTTTGAGGGGCCGTCGGCGGATGCGCGGCTGCGCCGTCGCCTGGAAGAAGAGGCCCGGACACGGGGGTTAGGCGTTCTCTTCGAGCGCCTGCAGCGTGTTGATCCGACGGCGGCAGGCCGTATGGGCCCGCATAACGCGCGGCGCATCATCCGTGCGCTGGAAGTGTATGCCGTGACACATCAGCCCCTTTCCGAGCTTCAGAAAGACAAAAAGGGCCTGAGGGAAGAGTTTGATGTGCTCCTTTTCGGTCTGCGTCGAGCCAGGCAGGATCTGTATGAGCGTATCGACCGCCGCGTGGATGAGATGATGCGACGCGGGCTCGTCGAGGAGGTCAAGGGGCTCTTAAGGAAGAAACTCGGCACGACGGCGTATTGCTGCATCGGTATCCGCGAGGTGGAGGGTTATCTCAAGGGAGATTATGGCCTCGATGAGGCCGTGCGCCTTATCAAGCGCAATACCCGTCACTTTGCCAAGCGTCAGCTGACGTGGTTCGGCAAGAACAAGGATATTATCTGGCTCGACGTGGGCACAGAGGCCGACCTGGCCGCCGCCCGCCGCATCGCCGCCAGCATACGCTCAAGGTGAGACCCGAAGGTCGGACCTTTCGGTCTCACGGGTGTCACCGGTGAGACTCAAAGGTTAGCCCCTTGAGTCCCGGGAGGTTCGGGGACATGGAACGGGTTATTCTCTTAACGGTCAAGTTGGATAAAGACAGGTCGACGTGGGATATCATCGAGCACCAGCGGGAGTTGAGGGAGCTGGCTGTGACGGCGGGCGCCGATGTGTTGAGCGAGGACGTCTGCCATCGGCAGATGCCTACGCCCGACCTTTACGTCGGCGAAGGCAAGGCCAAGGAGCTCTCGGAGGCCGTGCGGGCCCATGAGGCAGACCTCGTTGTCTTTAACAATGATCTGTCCGGTACCCAGCACCGCAACCTTGAAAAATTACTCGAGACGAAGGTTGTTGACCGCACACAGCTGATCCTGGACATCTTCGCGCGTCATGCGCACAGCCCGGAAGGCAAGGCCCAGGTGGAACTGGCGCAGCTTGAGTATCTCCTGCCGCGCCTGGCCGGGAAGGGGACGGAATTGTCGCGACTGGGCGGCGGCATCGGGACGAGGGGGCCGGGCGAGCAGAAACTTGAGGAAGACCGGCGCCGTATCCGCGAGCGGGTGCGCCTGCTCAAGATAGATCTCGAAGACCTGGGACACCGCAGGGACATGCGGCGCAGGAAGCGGCGGGATGTCTCGGTGCCGGGCGTCACCCTGATCGGTTATACCAGTGCCGGCAAGTCCACGCTTTTTAACGCCCTGACCGGCGGCGAGCAGGCCGTCAGCCGGGGCCTCTTCACGACGCTCGACCCGTTGTCCCGCCAGCTCAGCCTGCCCAACCGGCAGCGCATCGTTATGTCCGATACAGTCGGCTTCATCCGTAATTTGCCCCCGCACCTGATCGAGGCTTTCAAGGCAACGCTCGAAGAGGCGATGGAGGCAGACCTGCTCCTGAACGTCATGGATGTCAGCAGCCCGCGCTGGCAGGACCACGCGGATGCCGTGAAGGAGGTCCTGGAGGTGCTCGGGGCCCTTGAGAAACGCACCATCCCGGTCCTCAACAAGATCGACCTTCTGGAAGACCCCCGGGTCCTGGAGCGGGTCCGGCGCGACATGCCGGAGAGCGTCGCGGTATCGGCCCTGCAAAAGACGTACCTCGATGACCTGCTTCGGCAGGTCCAGAAGGCCTTGGCCGGTTACCTTGAAGAGGTCTCCCTGGTCCTGCCGCACGACAAGAGGGGGCTCGTAGACGTCCTCTACAGGGAAGGACGGGTGCAGGAGATCGTCTACCTCGCGGACGGCATCCACGTGCGGGCCGAACTTCCTTATGTCTCCGCCCAGAAGTTCCTCAAGCTCGCCCAAAATAAACAGCAGGAAAATAGGCAAGAAACGGGGACACAGAAACGGCGGCCGTCCTGAATCAAAGGGCACCTGTCCTAATTTAAGTCATTTAATTTTTTTAATTAGATTACTTGACAAAATTAATTTGATGTGTTAAATTATGCTGGGAGGCGACAGGGCCATGGGGCGCAGGCAGAAAAGCCGTCCGGAGGACGAGAGGAAGGGGATACAGATCTCGTTGGACGATCCGGTGTATGCCATCGGGATCGTCAGCAAGTTGCTGGGCGTGCCCGAGTGGACGCTGCGCGCGCTGGAAAAAGAGGGCTTGATCCGGCCGCAACGGCTGAACCGGAAGGTCCGCGTGTACTCCTTGAAACAGATGCGCAAGATCGAGCGTATCTGTTATCTGATGGAAGAAAAAGGGGTTAATATCTGCGGGGTGAAGGTGATCCTGCAGATGGAGAAGGTCTGGACGGGCTAATTTTTTTACGGGATTATTGGCACTCTTGCTTCAAGAGTGCTATCGATGAAAGAGACGTTGTGGTCGTCTTCTCTGGACATCGTGAAGAACAAGGAGAGAATTGATGAAATTTGATAATCTTACCGTCAGGTCCCAGGAGGCATTGAACGAGGCTTTGGAACAGGCGCGCCAGCACGGCCACCAGCAGGTCGATTGTCCGCACCTGGCCCTGGCCCTGTTGCGCCAGCGTGAAGGGCTCGTGCCTCTGTGGCTCGAGCGTCTCAACGTTCCTGTCTACCCTTTGATCCGGGCGCTTGAGGACGAGCTCGAGACACTCTACCAGGTCCAGGGCGGTCGGGATGTCCATCTTTCATCTGAGCTCAACCGGGCGCTGGCGAGGGCTGAACACTACCGTCAGACCCTTAAAGATACCTATATATCCGTTGAACACATCTTTCTCGGTCTGGTTGATGTCTGCGCTCGCCTAAGGGAGGCCCTCGGAGAAGCCGGTGCCGGTCCCGGGCAGCTGTTGGATGCCCTCAAAGACGTTCGCGGGGCCCAGACGGTCACGGACCAGAACCCCGAAGACAAGCTCCGGCCGCTGGAGAAGTTCGGCCGTGATTTCACGGAGCTGGCCGACCGCGGCAAGCTCGACCCGGTGATCGGCCGGGACGAGGAGATCCGGCGCCTCATCCAGGTGCTCTCGCGGCGGACAAAAAACAATCCAGTCTTGATCGGCGACCCGGGGGTGGGTAAGACCGCTATCGTGGAGGGCCTGGCCCAGCGCATCGCGACCGGAGACGTGCCCGAGGGCCTGAAGAAAAAGCGGCTCATCGCCCTTGACATCGGCGCCATGGTCGCGGGCTCCAAGTACCGCGGGGAGTTCGAAGACCGCCTTAAGGCCGTTTTAAAAGAGATCCAGGCCCAGGAGGGCCGGATCATCCTGTTTATCGATGAACTCCATACCATTGTCGGGGCCGGCGCGGCCGAGGGGGCGGTAGACGCCTCGAACATGCTCAAACCGGCGTTGGCCCGCGGAGAACTGCGCTGTATCGGCGCCACGACGCTTGATGAATACCGTAAGCACATCGAGAAGGACAAGGCGCTGGAACGGCGTTTCCAACAGGTCTTCGTCGGCGAGCCGTCGGTAGAAGACACCATCGCCATCCTGCGCGGTCTCAAGGAACGTTACGAGGTCCACCACGGCGTGCGCATCAAGGATTCGGCTTTGATCGCCGCCGCCCAGCTGTCGCACCGCTATATCACCGAGCGTTATCTCCCGGACAAGGCCATCGACCTGATCGACGAGGCGGCCTCCCGCCTGCGCATCGAGATCGACAGCCTCCCGCAGGAACTCGACGAGGTCAACCGCCGCATGATGCAGCTGGAGATCGAGCGCCAGGCGCTCAAAAAGGAAAAGGATAATCTTTCCCGGGAGCGGCTCGGCAAGCTTGAGGAGGAGTTGAAAGGGCTCAGAAAGCAGAGCGAAGAGCTGACCGGTCACTGGGAAAAGGAGAAGGCCGCGGTCAGGCGCATCCGGGACATCAAGACGCAGATCGAAGAGGCGAAAAACGAAGAGAAGAAGAACGAGCGCGCCGGCGATCTTGGCCGCGTGGCCGAGATCCGTTACGGCACCCTGGCGGAGCTCTCCAAGAAACTCGCAGCGGCCAACAAGGAGCTCGCGGTCCTGCAAAAGACCAGGGCCATGCTTAAGGAAGAGGTTGACGACGAGGACATCGTGCGCATCGTGGCCAAAGCAACGGGGATCCCCCTTTCGAATCTCATGGAGGCAGAGAGCGAAAAACTCATTCATATGGAGGAGCGACTGCGTCAAAGGGTGGTGGGTCAGGATGAGGCCCTGCGGATCGTTGCGGACTGCATCCGTCGGGCCCGTACGGGCCTGAGCGATGCGGATCGTCCCCTGGGATCGTTTATCTTTATCGGCCCCACGGGTGTGGGCAAGACCGAACTGGCCAGGAGCCTGGCGTGGTTTCTCTTTGACGACGAGAACGCCGTGGTGCGCATCGATATGTCCGAGTACATGGAGAAGCATTCGGTGTCGCGGCTCATCGGTGCGCCGCCGGGCTACGTCGGCTACGAGGAGGGCGGGCAGCTCAGCGAGCGCGTGCGGCGCCGGCCGTACAGCGTGGTGCTTTTTGACGAGATCGAGAAGGCGCATCCGGAGGTCTTCAATATTCTCTTGCAGGTCCTCGACGGCGGCCGGTTGACCGACGGCCAGGGCCGCGTCGTGAACTTCAAGAACACGGTCGTGATCATGACCTCCAATATCGGGACCGAGCTGATCGGCTCCGAAAAGGACAAAGAAGCGGCGCGTCTGAAGATCCAGGACGCGCTCAAGAGGCACCTGCGTCCGGAGTTCCTCAACAGGGTCGATGAGGTCGTCGTGTTCAACCATCTGGACGAAAAAGACCTCATTTCCATCGTTGACATCCAACTGGGGCTCCTGGAGAAGCGCCTGGCGGATAAACGCCTCCGGCTCAAGGTGCCGGCCTCCGTCAAGGCGTATCTGGCCAGAGAGGGCTTTGACCCGGTCTACGGGGCCCGGCCGCTCAAGCGCGCGATCCAGCGCCGCCTGCAAGATGAGATCGCGATGGGGCTGCTCCGGGGGGCGTTCCACGAAGGGGATACGATCAAGGTAGCGCAGGAAAAAGATGGACTGAAGTTAACGCGGGAGGAGGGGGCGTGAGGACGACATTGGTGTTCAGTCATATGGAAGAGAACGAGCAGGCACGTCAGGCGTTCGGTGAAAGGGCCAGCAGGATCGCCAAATACCTCAAGCGTTTCCGGGAGGACCAGGTCTTTCTCCATGGCGCCCTGGATAAGAACCCTCATAAAGAGGAGTTTTACGCCTCTTTGACCCTTTATCTGCCGACCGCGACCATGCACGCCAGGGAGCGGGCCGTCGATTACGGCGCGGCCTTTACCGAGGCCTTTCTCGTTTTATCCCGCCAACTTGCCAAATATAAGGATAAGTCGACCCGAGAGAAGCGACGCACGACACGGCACACCCCCAAACCATAATAGGGTTGACAAAAGGCCAAATCGTGCTAACATTATTTTTTTAGCAGTCCAAATAGAAGAGTGCTAATATCCGATCGAGGTGCCGGATATGCCTAGGGTAGCAGACCAGGACAAGAGAAAGAAAGAGATCCTGCTGGCAGCGATTGAGCTCTACCTTAATAACGCCCAGCCGGTTTCCTCTGACGTCCTGCGCGAGAATCGGAAGCTCGATCTGAGTTCCGCCACGGTGCGCCATGTGCTCGCAGAGCTCGAAGAGGTGGGCTTCCTGACTCATCCCCATACGTCCGCCGGCCGCATGCCCACGGACGAGGGCTACCGCTACTACCTCAATGTGCTGATAAAAAAGAAGAAACTGAATAAGGAGGAGATCGGTTTCATCAATAAGATCTTTGAGCTCAAGGTGCGGCAACTGGACGACCTTCTGGCGGAGACGTCACGCATCCTTTCGGACTTTACGCATTACGCGAGTCTCGTTTATCTGCAGGACGATCAGGATGAGCGGATCTATCTGGAGGGGTTGCGCCATCTTTTGGAACATCCCGAGTTTCAGGACCTGGACCGCGTGCGGCGCATCATGCAGGCCCTGGAGACTCGCGAGGTGCTCTTTGACCTCATCAACAGGCACTTCATCGAGAGGACGCACGTCTATATCGGAAAGGAATGCAAGTACGCACCCATGGAGTCCTGCGCGGTGATCGTCTCGAGTTACTGCGACACGAAGAGGCGCAAGGGGAAGATGGCGGTCATCGGCCCCAAGCGCATGGCCTATGACCAGGTGATACCGTTGCTGGATTATATTTCCGAGGCCGTGGCCGAGCAGATCGAGAGGTTTTAGGTGACCCAGACGCGTCCTAAAAATAGCGACGAGCCCAAACCGGTCTCCGGGACCCCGTCCGGACAGACACCGGCTGACGCCAAAGAAGAGAAGGTCGTCATTTCCCGCAAGGAGTTCGAAGCGATCGGGGAGAAGGCGGCCAAGGCCGAGGAGCATTGGGACAGACTCCTGCGTCAGCAGGCGGAGTTCGATAATATCCGTAAGCGCCTGGAACGCGAGCGCATCGAGTTCCAGCGCTACGCCCACGAGGACATCATCGCGGATCTGCTGGGCATCCTCGACGACCTGGAGCGTTCGGTGGAGGCGGCACAGAACAAACATGAGAATTCCGAGGCATTTTTAAAAGGGATCGAGATGATCCTGGCGCATCTCTACGAGTTGTTGAAGAAGCGGGGGGTGGCGCCGATCGAGGCAACGGGTCGGCCCTTTGACCCGAGCCAGCACGAGGCGCTCCTTCAGACCGAGACCGACGAGCACGAAGACGGCACGGTCCTGGAGGAGTTGCAAAAGGGATATCGCATGCACGACCGCGTGCTGCGCACGGCGAAGGTCCGCGTGGCAAAGAGGACAGAAGACAAAAACAAAAAGTAAAAGATCTGCTCGATACCGGATTTTTTCACCTGGTCGGTAAGGGGCAAAGTCCGGCTCTCGTTCCAAGGAAGTTATCCTTTACGGGAAGACAAGAGCGGGTCAAGGGGGTTTATCATGGCAAAAATAATCGGAATCGATCTGGGGACATCCAACTCAGCGGCGGCGGTGATGGAGGGCGGGCGCCCGTCTATCATCCCCTCGGCGGAAGGCACGACGGTCGGCGGCGGCAAGGCGTTTCCGTCGTATGTCGCGTTCACCAAAGACGGCCAGCGTCTCGTGGGCGAGCCGGCGCGGCGCCAGGCCGCGATCAACGCCGAAGGCACCGTCATGGCGGCCAAGCGCAAGATGGGCACGGACTACAAGTTCAAGATCTACGGCAAGGAGTATTCGCCCCAGCAGATATCGGCCTTCATCCTGCAGAAGGTCAAGCAGGATGCCGAGGCGCATCTGGGTGACAGCGTCAAAGAAGCGGTCATCACGTGCCCGGCCTACTTCGACGATAACCAGCGCCAGGCGACCAAGGACGCCGGCGAGATCGCGGGGTTGAAGGTCCTTCGCATCATCAACGAGCCGACGGCGGCGTGCCTGGCCTACGGCCTTGACAAGGCCGGCAAGGAGCAAAAGATCATGGTCTTTGACTTCGGCGGCGGCACGCTCGACGTCACCATCATGGAGATGGCCGAGGGCGTCTTTGAGGTCAAGGCCACGCACGGCGACACGCAGCTGGGCGGGACCGATATGGACAACAGCCTGATCGACTATATTGCCGGTGAATTCAAGAAGGAATCCGGCATCGACCTACGCAACGACAAGATGGCGATGCAGCGTGTGCGCGAGGCGGCCGAGAAAGCGAAGATTGAGCTTTCGAGCACGTTGACGACGGACATCAACCTGCCGTTTATCACGGCGGACAGCTCGGGCCCGAAGCACCTGACGATGAATATTACGCGCGCCAAGCTCGAAGACCTGGTGATGCCGATCGTCGAGCGCTGCGAAGAGCCGATGCGTCAGGTCCTGACGGACGCGAAGTGCAACGTTGCGGACGTCGACAAGGTCATCATGGTCGGCGGCCCGACGCGCATGCCCATCGTCCAGAAGTTGGTGGAGGATTTTGTCGGCAAGAAGATCGAGCGCGGCGTGGACCCGATGGAGTGCGTGGCCATGGGCGCGGCGATCCAGGCCGCCATCATCA
>CAZCSY010000054.1:0-10441 GCA_964501505.1 uncultured Planctomycetia bacterium | reverse complement strand
TTCCATATGGGGAAGGTCTCAAACTTGGCGTAGCCGCTGCGCACCCCCTTCTTGTGGTCGTGGTACAGCTGCGAGAGGGACGTCGCGAGCTTGCCGCTGCCCGGGCCGGGGCCGGTCACGACGACGAGCGGGTTCTGGGTCTCGATGCACGCGTTGGCGCCGTAGCCCTCGTCGCTGACGATGCGCTCGACGTCCGTCGGATACCCCTTCGTGGCCCGGTGCGTGTAGACCCTGATCTTACGCCGCTCCAATTTATTCTTAAAGAGTTTCACCGCAGGCTGGTCGTCGAACCGCGTGATGACGACCGCCCGGATGGCGAGATCCCACCCCTTCAGGTCGTCGATGAGCTTCATCGCGTCCACGTCGTACGTGATCCCGAAGTCGGCGCGCATCTTGCGCCGCTCGATGTCCCCGGCGTAAATACACAGAATGATATCGGCCTTGTCTTTGAGCTTCTGCAGGAGCCGCATCTTCACGTTGGGGTCGAAACCGGGAAGGACGCGCGCGGCGTGGTAATCAAAGATGAGCTTGCCGCCGAACTCCAGATACAGCTTATTGTTGAATTGAGCCACCCGTTCCAGGATGGCGGCCGACTGTTCGTTCAAATACTTCTCGTTATCAAAGCCGTTGCGCCGTTGAATCTCCATGGTACCCCCTGCGTTCCTATCTACGTCTTCTTCTCCCTAAGATAACAATAAACACCGGTTCCTGCAAGTCTAAAGACAGACCCTCTCGCAGCGGTCAAAGGGGGCTAACGTCCGATCCCACTGATTGCTTCATTTGTCCCATCATGCCGAATGGCAATTCTTTATTCAATGTTAGTTCGCCGGGGTCCATTTTTTGTGTAACTTATTTAAGAACAAGATGTTAACCTCATTATATTATCTTTGAAAAGACCACATGAGGGGACTTCTTGGGGGGGAGTTCTTTGCCGGCGTCGCTAACGCTGGGCGCGCACGATATCGCTGACAGTGGTGTAAAAGACCTTGAAGATATCCCGGCGGCCGATGACCCCGGCGAGCCGCGAGCCCTCGAAGACCGGGACGGTATAGAGGTTGCGGTACTTGACGAGGGCGATGATCTCGTCGAGCGGGGTGTTCTTCGTCACCCTCTCAGTGAGCTTGGACATGGCAAACCGGACCGTCGGGTTGAAGGGGACGCCCGCCGCGTCCTCGATCGCCTCGCCGGACTCGATCATGTCCATGACGATAAAGAGGTCCTTGGCGGTGACCACCCCGATGACCTTGTTCTGCCTGTTCGTCACCGGCAGGCCGCTGATGCGCCTGCGCATCAGCACCTTGGCCACCTCGGCGAGCGGCGCATCCTCGGGGATCGTCGCCACCTCCGGCGTCATGATGTCCTTGGCCTTGATGGCCCCGAGTCGTGCCGACAGCTCTTTCAGGAAAAATTGTTTATCTTTTTTCACGGCCTGCCTCTCTTTGAGGGTGGTTCTTCTCGAGAATTTTTTTGATCTCCCGCAGGATATCGTGCACCGGCTGGGGCTTGACGAGAAATGCCGCAACGCCCATCCGCTCGAACAAAGGCTTCATGCCCGCCTTCTGGCTCTGCATGAGAACGGGGATCCGGGCATAGGAACGGCTGCCCTTAAGCTCCTTGAACAACTGGTAACCGCTAGTGGCGCCGCGCAGGACAACGGCCATCACGATGAGATCCACCCATCCCGACTTCAGGACGGCCAGGGCCTCGGGTCCGCTGTGGACGCACTCGGTCAGATACCCCAGATCCTCCAAGCGCGTCTTGAGCATCGTCGCGCGCATGATGTCGCCATCGATAATCAGGATCCTTTCCTGGACCGCCTGCGGCGCCGCACCCCCCACCGCCCCCAGGCGGCCCCGGCGCAGGGAGATCTTATAGATCTTTGCGTAGGCGAAATGATACGCCTTGCCGTATATCTCGAAGGTCAAGGGATAGGGCTTCTGCCGCGGGCCCTGGATGTAGATAAAGATCTGACGCCGGTTCAACTGTAGCGTTATCCAGCGGCCCTTGTAGAGGAGTCGGAAACGGACCTCGCGCCAATCGCGCGGCAGGCTCGGATCCAGGACGATGCGGTCGTCAAAAAGCTCCAGGCCCGCGAAACACTTCAGGGCGATATAGACGGAGCCACCCATCACGCCTGTATGGATGCCTTCCGGCGTCGTGCCGCCCTGCGTGTCATAGATATCGGACCTCAACACCTCCAAAAACCATTGCCACGCCTCCGCCTCCCGACCCAAGAGGTGCGCGACGTAGCAGTGGACGACCTTGCTCAGGGTCGAGCCATGCGACGTGCGCTTGACGTAATAATCGTAATTCTTCTTCAGCATCCCGTCGGTATAGGGGATACCGAGCCGCCCAAAGATCGCGGCAATCTTGCGCAACGAAAAGAGGTAAAAGATCATCAGGGCGTCCGCCTGCTTGGCCACCTTGTAGGCGTTCGGTGACTTGCCCTCGGCCTTCAGGATACGGTCCAGGCGCTGGATGTTGCCGTATTTTTTGCGGTAGGCCTCCCAAGGAAGCTCCTTCAAGCCGAGATACCCCTCGAACTGACTGATGATACCTTCCTTGTTCACGGGGATCTGCATCTTTCTCGTGATATCGTCCCAGTGCTCCATCTGATCCTTGTCTATCCCCGCCTTGTGCTGAGCCTCTCTCCTCTGGGATTCGGGCAGGGCCTCCAGCATCTCAACGGCGTTCAAGAGCGTCGCCACGATCAGGAAGTTCGTGTAGGCGTTATCCCGAAAACCCGCCCTGGAGGCGTTCGGCAGCCTCTCGTGGAATTCGTCCGGACCCATCAGACCTTCGGTGTGGAAGCGGCCGTCGCGCTCATCGAAGACGCAGAGGCTGGCCCCAAACTGGGCGACCGACAGCATCATCTCGACGCCGTACCTGGCCAGAAATTCGGTATCGCCGGTGTCCTTCCAGTACCGCCAGACGTTATAGGCCACGTCAAAGGAGATGTGCCGCTGGAGACAGCTGTGGTCCGGCCCCCACTTGCCGGACATGGGATTGAGGTGCACGATCTGCGTCTGCTCGTCGCCGGTCGTGCTGCTCTGCCAAGGGAACATCGCGCCGTCATAGCCCGCCTCCCGGGCATTGCGCCGGGCCTGCGGCAGGCGCCGGTATCGGTACAGCAACAAGGCCTTTGAGATCTCGGGCGCGTGCCAATTATAAAACGGCATGACGAAGAGGTTATCCCAGAAGATGTGACCGCGGTACGCCTCGCCGTGCAGTCCCCGGGCCGGTACGCTCGCATCCATATGGACGTTATGCGGCGAGGCCGTCTGGAGCAGGTGGAAGATATGCAGCCGCAGGATCCGGCGGTACGTCTCGTCGCCTTCGATACGGATATCGAAGCGCTTCCACAGCCGGTGCCAGGCCCGCTTGTGGCCGGCGTAGAGACCGAAAAACCGGTGATTCTTTTTAACGGCCTCCACCGCGGCCAGGCGCGGCTGGGGGACGTGCGTGTCGCGCGACGTGTACACGGCCACGACCTTCTCGACGACGATCTCCTGGTTGCGGCGCGCCTCGATCCTGAAATCCTGGTAAATCCCCTTGCCCCCCTTGTGCACGATACGGCTCTGTGGCTCGATCTCCTCTTCGCCGCGGAAAAAGCGCGTGCGGCTGGCCAGGGCGATCTGGATCTCGGACGTGCTGGTCTTGACGAACAGATACACGGTCTGGGGATCGATCATGCCCTGCGCGTCGGCCTTCAGGTGTCTGCCGTTGAGCGAACGGTACCGTGCCACGCCCGCGTTCTGCACGTTGCCGTCGAGCCCCGAGCGGACCGTGATCGGCCCGTCGTAGTCCTCCGGGGTGATGACGTAGCGCATCGACGCCAGGTGCCGGTGCTCCATGCTGACGATAGAGCGCATCTCGAGGGTAAAGAGGAAGCCGTCTTCGTTTTGAAGGCGCAGGCGCCGGCTCAAGGCGCCGTTACGCATATTCAATGCCTGGTAGTACGTCAGGAGATCACGCTCGGAGGGGACGATCCACCGGCCGTCGCCGGCGCAGAAGGTCAAGGGTAACCAGTTCGGACAATTGACAAAATCTTCGTTGAAGACGGTTCGGCCCGCGATAGGAGTGGCGAGTCTGTTGTAGACGCCCGCGATATAGGTGCCGGGGTAATGGATGCGCGAGGCACCGGACTCCGGCGCAGCGCCCCGCGTGCCGAAGTACCCGTTGCCGAGCGTGCACAGGGCCTCGCGCAACGCCTCCTTGGCCGGCTGAAAGGTCATATAGGCGAGTTTCCACGAAGACGCGAAGCCCCGCCTCCTCGCCTGCTCAAGGTCAAGGTCCCATAACTTTCTCAAAAAGCCTCCTCACATCGTCCGGAGACGCCACCCGGAAGTGCGCGCACGAAACCTTTGTCTGTTGTGAAACGAGAATCCCTGTGCCGCGGGTGCGCAACGTCCGAAAGGCGTCTTCGTCCGTCACGTCGTCGCCGATATAGACCACGGCCGACTCCTGCCAGGGAATCTTCAGCACGTCCATAATCCAACGTATGGCCTGCCCCTTGTCCCACGGGATATCGGGCAGGATCTCAAAGACCTTCTTGCCGCTCATCAGGCGCAGCGTCTTATGCTCTTCGACGATCTGCCGGATCCGCTTCTCGATCACGGGAAGCTGCGCGACGTCCTTGAGCAGACGGTAATGCACGGCGACGCTGATCTTCTTTCCTTCGATCAAGACCCCTTCCATGTCTTTCAATTCTTTAGAGAGGGTATCGATAACCCTGGTGACGAGCGGTACCATCTCTTTGACCCTGGGTTCAAGCAGGGAAAAACCGGGCCCCGCGATGTCCAGGCCGTGGCTGCCGGCGTAAAAGATGCCCTTGACGCCCACCATCTCTTCCACGTCCTGTCTCATCCGGCCGCTGACGACGGCAACCGTGTGAACCTTGGCCAGCTCAGCCACCCTCCGACGCATCTCCTCTGAGATGACAGCCAACTCCGGCCTGTCGACGATCGGTGTCAGTGTCCCGTCATAATCAAGAAAGAAGACAAGCTTCCTGCGCCCCAAGAGCGCCTCCCTGGGGAGCCGTGCGTAGCAAGGGTTCATCGACACCTCGCTGCCGTGCGCCTTCGGATCGGGGACGAGAGGCGGCCTGGTACCGGCCTCCCACGCTTCAAAAAACCCAATCGGCTCTCTCTCGAACCACGCCTCGATCCACGCCGGCGTGATCCGGGCCAGATCGCTGACGACGACGTCGGCACCGCTCTTCAAGAGATCCTCTTCATTGTTCTCCCGGGCGACCCCTACCACAAGGCCAAAGCCGCCGTTACGGCCCGCCTGAACGCCGGAGACGGCATCCTCCACCACGACGGACGCACCCGGTTGCGCGCCCAGGTTCGCCGCCGCCCTCACAAAGATGTCGCCCTCGGGCTTACCCTTGAGTCCCAGCTCAACGGATACCACGCCGTCCACGCGTGTCTCAAAGAGAGCGCCCAACCCCACGGACTCAAGGATGGACCTGCAGTTTTTGGAAGAAGAGGCTACGCCGACGCGCACCCCGGCCCCCTTGAATTTTCTGATGAGGTCCACGCTTGAAGAAAATACCTCGGCGCCGTCGCGCTGCAAAAACGCACCGAAGAGCTCGTTCTTCTTGTTGCCGAGACCGCAGACCGTCTCTTTATCGGGGGAATCGGTTGGGTCCCCGTAGGGGATATCGATGTGACGCGACTCTAAAAAACTCTTGACCCCCTTGTAACGAGGCTTGCCGTCCACATAAGGGAGATAGTCTCCCTCGTGCGTGAACTCACGGAAGGACTCACCGTCCCTGTTTTCGCGCAGACGCAAGTATGCGTCGAAGGTGGCCTTCCAGGCCTTGGCATGGACGTGGGCGGTCTTCGTCACGACGCCGTCCAGATCGAAGATGACGGATTTAAAAGAGTACGGACCCACTCTACGTCTCCCCTCTTGATGTCTTGGCACAACTTTCAGGCCGTGCTTCTTTACCTAAGATAACAATAATCCGAGGTCCCCGCAAGCCTAAAAGGCCGATATCCTTTTAGCGGGTAAAGGTGCCAAGCCGCACCCACCAGGCGTGCGTGTTCCTGCTCTTGGCCATGCGCCATAAGTGCCTGGCGCTCTTGGTCCTTAAAAAGACCGGCGCCTTCTTCGTGAAGCGGCTGGCCTGTGGGAAACCCTGCTCCTCATACTCCCGGGCCTGGATCAGGCACTCCAGGATGTCCGCGTCGCGGGCGACCAGGCTCTCCTTTGTCTTCTGGCGCCTGTACTCGCGGTGCCTATCACTCAGCTCTCTCTTAAAGGAAGACGGCAGGCCGCGGATCTGCTCGGCAAAGGCCCTGTCTTCCGCTCCCGGGCCGTCGATGTAGCGCTGGGCCATCTTGTGCAAATCGGTGATGCGCGCCTCCTGGAGGTCGCCGAAGAGCGTCATGAGAAAGACCCTTGAGACGTCCGCCTTCTCCAGCCGTGCCAGGACATAACCGATGATTGCGCAGCGAAAGCTGTGATCCGCCACAGACTCCGCCGGGCTGATGCCCAGGACCGACCAGCCGGAGCGTGCCACGCGCTTGAGCATGCCGGCTTCCAAAATCAACTCAAAAAGACTCTTCATGAAGAAACCCCTCTCTGCCGGCTGATCTCATAGCCGAAGATGGCGCACGCCATGGCCACATTAAAGGACAACGGCGCCCCGCCCATGGGGATGCGCGCCCTGATATCCAGATGTTTGTCCACGCCGTAACGCACCCCTTCTCCTTCCGACCCCAATACCAGTCCCAGGGGAAAAGGCAAAGAGAGTTTATGGATGTCCTGTGCCCCCTCGTCCACCACCGCTCCCGCCATCCAGTAACCGGCCTTTTTGGCGGCGAGCATCGCCTTCGTGAGGTTGGCGACCTTTGCGACCGGAACGTAGTTCTCCCCGCCCGACGAGACGTGCAGCACGGTCTCGTTTACCTCGCAGGAGTTGAACTCCGGGATGACGATTGCAAAATTCCCGAAACACGCCAGGATCCGCATGATCACCCCCAGGTTCTGCGGATCATTGATGCGGTCGCAAAAAACGATGGTATCGTTATTCTTCAGACAGCGGCCGAGCATCTCCCGGAAGGCGGCGTAGCGATACTTCTCCACGTGTGCCAGGATACCCTGCAGGTCCTTCTGCGGCCGCATCCGTGCCAGTTCCTTTGCCGAAGGACGTTCCACCTCCACGCCCGTCGCCTGAATAAGCCTGTGGATCTCCTCGTGCATAAATCCGTGCGCCATGTAGACCTTCCGGACGCTGCCCGGGTCCGCCTTCAGCCTTTCTCTCACCGAATTCTTCCCGTACAGGACCATCATATCTTTACCTTCTTATCTCACCCGCCCTTTTGAGGGCGAGCTCTACGACCACGGGGCCGATCAGCTCATGCACGACCGTCGCGCCGATGATGACATTGATGACGACGAGGGCGAGCCCCGAGAGGGCCGGATTCTGCTGCATGATGAGCGCCAGACCAACCACGATGCCCCCCTGCGGGATGAGGCCGGCGGGCACGTACTTCCTAACGGCTTCAGGGGCGCGGGTCAAACGGGCAGCCATCCACGTACCCGCAAACTTGCCGAAGGTCCTCAAAAAGACAAAGATCGCCACCAGCACCGAATACTTAAACAGGATGCGAAAATCAAGGTGCATACCGCTGATCGTGAAAAAAAGGACGAATACCAGCTCGTCCGTGTAGCGCTCCAGGATCCTGAAGAGGGCGTCCCGCCGGACATTGCCGTTGACGACCGTCGCGCCCATCAGCATCGTCGCCAGAAGCTCATCGAGCCGGAGAAGACGCGCCGTACCGAAACAAAACAACAGGACAGCCAGCAGAAGAACGATCAGCGCCCCCTCGGTCTCCTTCTCTACCAGAGGCGTCAGGAGATTCAACGTCAGGCCAAAGACGATGCCCAGGACGACGGAAGCCAAAATGATCCCCAGGGGCGCCAAGACAGAAGACGACCACGCGAAGACTCTATGCTGCACCAGGGCCTGGGCCAGGACGATCGCAAAGCTGTAATTCATGATGCCCAGAGCATCGTCAAGGGCCGCGACCCCCATGATGGTGGTAGCCACCCGCCCCTTGGCGCCGTACTCGTGCATGACGGCAAGGTTCGCCGTCGGGTCTGTCGGCGATGCCAAACACCCCAGCATCAAGCTGAGCGGCACGATGAGGGCCACCAGGGACACCTGCGCCCCACGCCACAAAAAAGGCAAGATGACCATGAAACCCAACGCCACGACCACAAAGGCGCCTTCGGCCTCAAAGAGGGTAATGCCAAGAATCTGAAGGCCCGATGCCTTGAGTTTCTTAAAAAGCAGTGTGCCCCCTACTGAAAAAGTGATGAGGGACAACGAGATATTCGTGATCGTGTCGGTGTGAGCGACAAAGTCCTTCGGCATCCACCGGAATATCTCGGGATTCAAAAGGATACCCGCGATGATATACCCGGTCACCTTGGGAAGCCTCAGCCTCTTAAAGACCTCGCCGAAGGCCCAGCCGGAAACAAGGATGATACCGATTATCAGGATACTCGACATGACACGCTCCGTGTACCGCTTTGGATCGAAGAAACGCAAGACGCCGCCATCGCGGCGTCTTCAAGCCTATCGCGACCTTCTCCCTGCGGCGCGCGCGTTACGAGACGCTCCCGGCCGATGGGCCGGCAACTTCCGGCGTCTCTTCGGCCGCAGGGACCTCTTCCCGGGTCTCGCCCTTCTTGCCCCTCGGGCAATGCTTCATCCTCTGGTTCCCGTTTCAGAGGCGGCTCTTGATGCGGTTCAGGATCTGGGTGGAGGCCGCCTCGTCGCCCTTAACCCCCACGCGGACATCGATCTTCGTCTTCGTCTCGCCCATCGGCCGCACGTCGACCCAGACCTTGCTGCCGTCTGTGTACGTGCTGATGAACTGGGTCACCTCGTCCGTGCGCGACTCTTTCTCGACGACGAGCCTCAAAGACGTGAAGGCTCCCCGCGTGGCCTCTATCGTGTGTTCGTAAGAGGCGTTGACCTCGTCGGAGATCTTGTTGGCGAACCAGTAGGCCGTGCCGGCGCCGCCCGCCGCTGCGCCCAGGAACAGCACGCAACCGTTCAGGGCCGGCAGACACAGGAAGAACAGAATAAGACAAAGCCATTTGCTCACACTTTTACCCATACAAACCTCCTTTACCCGCTCTTACATTCCCGTGGAACCCCACGGCCTTACAGCCGGGGACTTAAGAAACCGGGTTTGTCCTCTCCCGTGAACCTGGCCGAAACCCGGTTTCTTAGGCTTCCACTCGATTTCTTCGGCCCGCGCGTACCTTAGAGGTCTTATCCCAAAGCCACCGCATCTTTATTTTATCCTAAACGGGGAAGGTTGCCAAGCGGTTAAGGAGGCGCTAGATTCCGACCGGCCGGCCGAAACAGTCCCCTTCTTCTCAAGAATGAACTCAGTAAAACAAAAAGCAACGCCCACAATGTCAGGTCCAGGAGCCGGTCAAACCCCCTCCACTGACCGGCCAGGTGCGAATCCGCGTAATACGGCGGGACAAGGCCTCCCCAAAAGGCGTACACGCGCAAGAGAAAGACCCCGGCCAGAAAGACCCAGGCGCTACCCAGCACCGGCGCGCTCAGGATGGCGAAATACGCAAACCACGACAGGTACTGGATACCGAAGCCCGGCGTCAGGATCAGAAAAAGGACCGTCACAAAAAACAGCCCTTCGATCAGATCCACCCGCCGCCGGCCCGCGACCCTCCACGAAAAGAGCATGTTCGCAATAAAAAAGAAAAGCAGGGTGCTCGGGACGAGACGCGTCAGGAAGATATCCGCCACGTGGGGGGTCTTCTGCAGCAAGCCCGCGCCGGCGAACGCCTCGAGAAAAAGATGACCGATCCCCCAGATCCCCTTGAGCCCGCTGTACTGAAAGACGTTGTGAAAAAAAGGTCCGGGAAGCAATAAGAAGGCGGGGACGAAGACGATGAGAGGAAAGACCAGCAGCGCCCCTGAAAAGACCGCCCTCTCCCGGCGGCCCTGGAGCCAGAACCAAAAGACCGGCACGAAGATCACGGGCGCGATCTTGACGCAAAGGCCCAGGCCCAACGCCAGGCCGGCCCAAAAGGCCCGTCGGGACGACGCCAGGAGGACCGCCAGCAATACCAAAAAGATAAAGACGGGATCCGTGTTGCCGTGGTAGGCGCTGATGAGGAAGTTCACGGGGTTGAAGCAGCAGATCAATGTCAAGGCGAGGGCGTGGGGATGCCGGCGTCGCTGCAAAAGGTGCCAGATGACGAAGACGCTCGCTGCGTCAGCCAGAATGGGAAGCAACCGGAACAGGAACGGGAACGGCCAGCCGGTCCTGGCCTCGAGGACGTTCAAGCCCGCCAGGAGCCAGGAGACGAGCGGGGGATGGTTGTAATAACCCAGGAGGGCGTATATCCGGACGGACCCCGCCTTTTGGATCACCTCGGCAAA
>CAZCSY010000053.1:0-10511 GCA_964501505.1 uncultured Planctomycetia bacterium | reverse complement strand
CGGGGTATCGGCCGCGCTCGGAGCGTATCAAGGACTACCGCGAGGTCGAAGAGCGCCTGTCGCCCGACAAGATCCAGGAGCAGGGGTCGCGCTGTATGGATTGCGGGGTACCGTTCTGCCATTACGCCTGTCCGGTCGGCAACTTCATTCCGGACTGGAATGATCTCGTCTTCCGCGGCCAGTGGAAGAAGGCGGTCGAGGTCCTGCATGTCTCCAACAACTTTCCTGAGTTCACGGGCCGGGTGTGCCCGGCGCTGTGCGAGTCGGCCTGCGTCGGGGGTATCTCGGATGAGCCCATCACCGTCCGTCAGAACGAGGTCGCCGTCGTCGAGTGGGGCTGGGAGAACGGCGTCATCAAGCCGTTCATCCAGAAAAAGAAGACCGGCAAGCGCGTCGCGGTCGTCGGCTCAGGACCCGCGGGCATGGCCTGCGGCCAGCAGTTGACCCGCATGGGCCACGATGTCGTCCTCTATGAGGCGGATGAGGAGGCCGGCGGCATCCTGCGCTACGGCATCCCGGACTTCAAGCTCGAGAAGCCGGTCATCGACCGCCGGCTTGACCAGATGAAGAAAGAAGGCCTGAAGATCAAGACCGGCGTGCGCGTCGGCAAAGACATCGCAGCCCAGCAATTGCTTAGAGATTATGACGCCGCGGTCCTGACCATCGGCGCGCGTGCCCCGCGTGACCTCAAGGTTGAAGGCCGGGAGCTCGCCGGTATCCACCTTGCCATGGATTACCTTGTCCAGAGTAACCGCCGCGTGGCCGGCGCCGATATCCCCGGAGACCGGTTCATCGACGCCAGGGGCAAGGACGTCGTCGTCATCGGCGGCGGGGACACGGGCGCGGACTGCGTGGGCACGGCCAACCGCCAGGGCGCCAGGTCTGTCATCCAGATTGAACTTTTGCCCAAGCCGCCTGAGTGCCGTACCAAAGATATGCCCTGGCCCACGCACCCGCAGATCCTCAAGACCTCCAGTTCCCACGAAGAGGGGTGCGACCGGCGCTGGAGCATCACGACCAAGAAGTTTACGGGTTACAACGGCCGCGTGACCAGGCTCGTCTGCGCCGAGGTCGGCCCTGACCTTAAGGAGCTGCCTGGAACGGAATTCGAGCTCGAGGCCGACCTCGTCATTCTCGCCATGGGCTTTGTCAGCCCTGAACACAAGGGCCTGGTGACCGAGCTGGGCCTGGAGCTTGGTGCCCGTGGTAACATCCTTACCGACCAGGACTTTCAAACCTCCGTCCCCGGCGTCTTCGCCGCCGGCGACGCCACCCGCGGTGCCTCCCTCGTTATCTGGGCCATCGACGAAGGCCGCCGCTCGGCCTCCTCCCTCGACCGCTTCCTCATGAAATGACACTCAAAGACCTGGTCTGTTAGTGTCACTTCGGGATTGTCAGATGGGGGGTGGCTTGCTATAATACTGCCTAAGATGGTCGGGCAGGCGTTTTCAACGACATTCGGGGCGATATTTCAGCTGGTGGCGATCGGCGCGTTGGGGTTTGCGCTGGTGCGCCGGCGCGTGATCTCGGAGTCCGGATTGAACATGATCGGCGGGCTGGTCATCAAGATCTTCCTGCCGCTGTTGATGTTCACGCAGATCGCCCGGCGGTTCAACCTGCAGCTCTTTCCAGATTGGTGGATGTTTCCTTTATTAAGCCTGGTGGTTTCGGCGGCGGGGCTGGGCGCGGGGTATATGGTCCTGCGTTTCGACAACCACATCAGTCACCCGCATGAGTTTTTGAGTCTGACGACCTTCCAGAACTCCGGCTACCTGCCGTTGCCGCTCGTGGCGAGCCTTTTGCCGCGCACGCAGGCGGACATCATGTTCATTTACATATTTCTTTTTCTTCTGGGTTTCAACATGACGATCTTTTCCTTCGGTTACTTCCTGTTGAACCCGGCGCCTGACCGGCGTTTTGACCCGCGCAAGATGTTCAATCCGCCCGTGCTCGCGACGCTGGCGGCGTTGCTGGTGGCGTTCGCGAGGGCGGGGCGCTTCGTGCCGGAACTTTTGCTGGAACCGGCGGAACTCCTGGGCCGCTGCGCCATCCCGTTGTCCATCCTCGTCGTCGGCGGCAGCCTCGCCCTGATGAAGATCGAAAAGGGGGCCTTGCGGCCCCTGGCGTACGCCCTTTTGGTCAAACTGCTCTTTTTGCCGCTCCTCTTCCTGTGCGCGATCGTCATTTTGAGACCCCCGCCGATGATGGGCTTTTTGCTTATCCTGCAGGCGGCGATGCCCTCAGCCGTTCTTTTGAGCGTCGTCTGCCGCAGCCAGGATTGCGGGGACAATCTCGTCTCTCCGGCCATCTTCTACGGACACCTGGCGAGCATCGTCACGATCCCGCTCATGCTGTCTCTGTTCCGGATCTTCTCAGGGTTCCTTTATTAGGCGGCCATGTCCGAGAAAGTGATCTGCTCCAATAAAAAGCTTTTTCGCGACTTCGCCGTGCTCGATATCATCGAGTGCGGCATCGAGCTCAAGGGCAGCGAGGTCAAGTCCATGCGCGAGGCCAGGGTCAACATCAACGAGGCCTTCGCGCGCATCGAGAACGGCGAGGTGGTCCTGTACCAGTGCCACATCCCGCCGTACGAGAAGGCCAGTTATTTCAAGGAAGAGGCCACGCGGCCGCGCAAGCTGCTCCTGCATAAAAAAGAGATCAAGAAGCTGACCGGTCAGGTCGCGCAGCGCGGCTTCACGCTCGCCCCGTCGAAGATGTACTTCAACCGTCGCGGGTTCGTCAAGGTGGCGCTGGCGCTGGCCAAAGGCAAGAAGCTTTACGACCGCCGCGAGTCCATCAAGCGCAAGGAGACCGAGCGCAGCCTGCGGCGGCTGATCAAGAATAAGAGAAGGTAGGCCGAGGCGGTCCGACCTTAATCGCGGAGAAGATGATGCTGTCAAGAAGAGTGAAGGTGTTTTTCAGGCTGCACTGGGTGAAGATCCTCGTGGCCGCGGCCATCGCGGCCGTCGTCCTCACGCTCGTCTTGTTCATCATGACGGGGCTGCGCGAGTGGAGCGGGGTGGACGCCATCACCAAGCAGCGGACCGTCGCGTCCATGCCGTTCCAGCTCTACATCGCCATGATCACCGGCGCGATGTCGGCGGTGATCTTCGGCCTGATGTGGATCTTCGTGATCCACGGCGGGATGATGCGTTCTTTCACCAGGACGACGCGCGGCGCCGTGAAGGGCAAGGACGTCGGCGTGCACTGGTCGGACGTCGTCGGCATGGAGGAGGCGAAGAAGGAGGCGAGAGAGGTCGTCAAGCTCATCAGGGACGCCGCCGAGCCGCATAGGGCCGGCGCCAAGATCCTGCGCGGGGTCCTGCTCCTGGGGCCGCCGGGCTGCGGCAAGACCTATCTCGCTAAGGCCATCGCCACCGAGGCCGACCTGCCGTTCCTGTCCTTGTCGGGTTCGGAGTTCGTCGAGATGTTCGTCGGCGTGGGGGCCAGCCGGGTGCGGCGCCTCTTCAAGCAGGCGCGCGAGCTCGCCTCGATGGAGGGCGGCTGCATCATCTTCATCGATGAGGTCGACGCCATGGCCACGTCGCGCAAGATGGACCTTGGTTTCGGGGGGCAGTCGGAGCGCAACACCACGCTCAACCAGTTGCTCGTCGAGATGGACGGGCTGCGCTCGAAGACCGACAACATCGTCGTCTTTGCCGCGACGAACATGCTGGAGGCGACGATGGATGAGGCGCTCCTGCGGCCCGGACGCTTCGACCGCAAAATCGTCGTCGACCTGCCCGATATGGAGGACCGCCACAGGCTCTTTGAGTATTATCTGGCCAAGGTCGCTTATGACAGGGAGTCGGTGGACGTCGAGCAACTGGCGCAGTCGACCGTCGGGTCCTCGCCGGCGCAGATCGCCAACATCGTCCATGAGGCATCGCTCATCGCAGACCGCAACAAGAAGCCGCAGATCACGTCTGTCGAGATCGCGGAGGCGCGGGAGCGCATCGCCCTGGGGATCAAGCGCGTCTTCAAGCTTTCGACCGATGAAAAGAGCCGCCTCGCCTTTTACGAGGCCGGACACATCCTGGTGACCTATCTTCTGGTGCCGACGAAAGACGTCTTCAAGGCGACCATCCTGCCGCGCGGGACGGACGTGGTCTCGTCCCTGTTGACGGAAAAAGAAGAGGTCCTGAGCCGCGACAAGAACCTGCTCCTCGCTGAGATCCGGATCGCCCTGGCGGGCTTCGCCAGCGAGAAGATCAAGTTCAGCATCACGTCCGACACCTCGGAGAAGGACCTGGCCAAGGCGACCGAACTCGTCCACAACATGATCTGGCGCTGGGGCATGGGTAAGTCCGGCCACATCGGCAACTTCGAGGGACGCTGGGTATCGATGCTCATTCAGCAGGATCTGGATAAGGACGCCCAGGAATTGCTCGAGCAATGCTTTCAGGAGATCAGCACGCTCTTGCGCGAGAACTGGAAGATCGTCGAGCGGCTGGCGGGGGACCTGATCGCCCACAACGAGGTCGACTATCACCAGATCGAGGGCATCTTCAAGGAGTTCGGCAAGGTGCGGCCGGACAAGGAGGTCGTGCGCATCCAGGAGCGTCAGGTCATCCAGACCGGCGTGACGTGGGAGGACGTCATCGGGATGGAGGAGACCAAGCAGGAGGCGCGCGAGGTCGTGGAGCTCATCAAGGACCGGGCGCGCCTGCAGCGCGTGGGCGGCAAGATCATCAAAGGGCTCTTACTCTTCGGGCCGCCGGGCTGCGGCAAGACGTATCTGGCCAGCGCCATGGCCACGGAGTTCGCGCTGCCCTTTTTGTACAAGTCGGGCTCGGAGTTCGTCGAGATGTACGTCGGCGTGGGCGCGATGCGCATCCGCCGCATGTTCCACGAGGCCCGGGAGCTGGCCCAGGCGCAGGGCGGTTGCGTCATCCTCATCGACGAGCTCGACGCCCTGGGCGCCAGGCGCGGCACGGACATTGGCTCGGGCGGACAGTCCGAATACAACCAGACGCTCAACCAGCTCCTGGTCGAGATGGATGGCCTCAAGCAGCAGTACGCGGACTACAACATCATCGTCATCGGCGCGACCAACATGCCGGAGGACCACTTCGACCAGGCGCTCCTGCGCCCGGGGCGATTCGACCGCAAGCTGCGCATCTACCTGCCCAACCTCGAAGACCGTGAGAAGCTTTTCAAATATTACCTTGCCAAGGTGCAGGTCGACGAGGGGTCGGTGCGCATCGACAAGATGGCGCGCATCACCTCACAATACTCGCCGGCGGACATCGCCAACCTCGTCCACGAGGCGGCGATCCTGTGCGTGCGCAAGAAGAAGGACAAGATCACCATGGAGGAGATGGCCGAGGCCATGGAGCGCATCACCTTGGGACTGCGGCTGCGTTCTCAGGTGACGGGCATCGAGCGCACGCGCGTGGCCTACCACGAGGCGGGCCATGCCATCATCACCTATTTATGCGAGCCCAAGCGCGACACCTTCAAGCTCAGCATCGTCCAGCGCGAGCGCACCCTGGGGGTGAGCTGGTCGCATCAGAAGGATGAGACGCGTACGTTCAATAAAAAAGAGGCCATGGCCCGCATCATGTGTTCGCTGGGCGGCTATGTCGCCGAGCATATCAGGTTCGGTTACCACTCCTCGGGCATCATGAGCGATTTTGAGAACATCATGAATACGGCGCACCAGATGGTCTACATGTGGGGCGCGGGGGACAGCGGGCTGCTGGGGAATTTCGGCGCCGTCTACGGCGAGGGCAGGTCGGGCAGGCCGGCGCTCTCCGAGGCGATGAAGGCGCGGCTGGACGTTGACGTGCAGAAGATCCTGCAGGAGTGTCTGAAGGCAACCGAAGACATCCTGAAGCGCGAGCGGCCGCTGTTGGACCGCTTTGCCAGGGAGCTCCTGGAAAAGGAAGAACTGGATTACGACCAGATGGAGGTCCTCTTCAAGGAGTTCGGCAAGCAGCGGCCGGCCCCAGAGGCGTGAGGACAGACATGGACGAGGGCCGACAGATGCGGGGACACACAGGCGCGGGGATAGAGAGGCGCGTGGATAGATATGAGTGCGTGGTATAGACATCGGCGGTGGGCGGCTGTCTTTATTTTGTCGGCGTTGGCCGCCGGCTGTTCGCAGAGGCCCGCGGATTATTCACGGGAGGAGTTTATCTCGGTCCTCACCGAAAAGTGCCGCCAGAAGTATCAGACCCGGCTGGTGGTCAAGGAGGCGGGGGACACCGTCTGGATCTATCTGCCTTATACCCCGGGCCGGCAGGGCCGCGCCGCCAGTCTTCGCAAGGAAGAGGGGCTTTACGTCGAATACGCCATCGCTTCCTTTAACCCGTTCCGGCCCAAGGATCCGCCGGAGTTGAGGTTTCTGGTCCAGAAGGTGCTCGGCGAGGTCCGCGAGGCGCTGTTGCGCACGCACCCGCCGTACGCGTATTTTGTTCTCGTCGTCACGGACATCGCCGACAAGCTCGTCTTCCAGGAAGATTGGTATTACGGTTATCTGGACGACGTCAAGAACCACAGGGTCGGCGCTGACTTTTCCGGGGAGGGGTACAACCGTCTGGCCTGGTACCCGCAGCCCCTTGAGGCTAAGGCGAGCGAGGGGGGTAAGCCGGTCTCGGAGGCCTATGGGGACACGCGGGGCGACCACGTGAGAGTCCATGGGGTGACGCTCGATGAGTTCGTCGAGAGGCAGATTACCTGGCGCGTGTACAAGCAGTTCACCATCGACTACCTCAAGACGCCATTTGACATGACCCGCCAAGAGAAGCAGGATGCGGTCCTGAGGATTGTCAGGACGGTGTTTATAGCGTATAATTATACAGGGGTAGACAAGATCTATCTGCGCGACAGTTCCTTCCTGGATGACGAACAGGCCTATAACGTTCGCAGCCGCGGCGATCTTGAGAAGAGGCAGAGGGAGTCCCTGCCGCTCCGCAAGCCGGGCTTCTGATCGTCGGTGAAGCAAGCCGTTCGGTGAAGCAAGCTGTTTGGTGAGGGAAGTCGTTCTTTGAGATAATGGGGGTGAAAGGGCTCGACTTGGGTTTGATCGGTCGAGGGAGCATGTAGAGGTTGCAAGGCGGCCTCTTTAAACACCTTGCACCAACTAAACGCAAAATCGGAAGATGAGCGTTTGCTGGATGAAGCGAACACGATCGTCAGCCCCGTGTTAGAGGCCGGGCAACCGGCTGAGGCAGAGAGCTTGCTCTCTGGTTCAGAAACCTCTAACGTCGGGTTGCCGGTTGCGTCCGCCACTCCGGCGCTAGTTCTCGTTCGCTAAAACGAGACCACGTACCCGCTTCGCCTGGCGGCGGGCTACGTGCCGATTACAGGCTGGTTCTGTTGATGCGCCTCTGGTCAACGGGATGAGACGCGCAGAGGCCCGCCGGTCCGTATCCTGTCTTTCGGAGCCGGAACGGTCCAATTAATAGAAAGACCAAACATGTAGCGCCCTCCTCGGGAGAACGCAAGGACGCGGGTTCGATTCCCGCCACCTCCACCAGTTTTTTGCGATAGAGCAAAAAATTGGTGGATGCCGAAACAGGCGTCGCCGAGCGACGAGCGAGGCAGCCTGTTTTGGCGCCACCTCCTTAATATCTCTTCAACAAAAATGTCTATTGGCCTAAGCCAAAGCAGTTCTCGCTTTGGCTTTTTGTTTTGGGCGCCGTGAGTTATAATAGGGGAAAAGCGAGACGCAATCGGTTAGAAGGAGAGGAACTTATGGCGGAGAAAAAGGCCTACGACGGCGCGGAGAAACGCAAGTTCAAGAGGATGAAGGTGGAGTTTTCGGTCACCTACCTGGTCCAGCAGCCCCTGGAAGTGGTGATGCGCGTCGGCGACAAAAAGGTGCAGGCCGCGATGCTGGATCTGAGTGAAGAGGGGATGGCGATCAAGGCGGAGCACGATATCCCCCAGGGGACGCAACTCCAGATAGGCTTCGTCCTTCTCTACGCCTTCACGCCCTACGAGAACATCATGCAGGATATGCAGATCGAGGGGGCGATCGTCAACAGGGTGGCGTTGAGCGACGGGATGTTTCGTCTGGGCGTCCATTTTACGAAGATCAAGCCGGAGGACAGGAAGGCGGTCATCGATTTCGTGGCGCATTGTTTGAAGGAGTAGACTTTAAGGGAGCAGGCTTTCGTTGATGCATCAGACGCTGTACGTGCACGTTCCGTTTTGCCGCAGCAAGTGCGGGTATTGCGCGTTTGTCTCTTTCGGCGACAGGCCGGGTGAGGTCGAGGGGTACCTCACGGCGCTCGGGCAGGAGGCGGCCCTC
The DNA here is from genome assembly GCA_964501505.1 of uncultured Planctomycetia bacterium. Taxonomy (GTDB): domain Bacteria; phylum Omnitrophota; class Gorgyraeia; order Velamenicoccales; family Velamenicoccaceae; genus CAZCSY01. The sequence continues at coordinate 2,251 of CAZCSY010000053.1, read as the reverse complement.
TACGACGCCGAGCCGGTCGCGAGCGTGTATGTGGGCGGCGGCACGCCCTCGTGGCTCTCCGCGGCGCAACTGGAGCGGCTCTTTGAGTCGTTGCGCCGACACTTCGTCTGGCCGCCGGACGCGGAGGTGACGCTGGAGATGAACCCGGCGACCTTTGATCTGGAGAAGGCGCAACTCCTGCGGCAAGCCGGGGTCAACCGTATCAGTCTGGGACTGCAGTCGTTTCATCAGGAGAATCTTGCGTGGCTTGGCCGGTCCTACGCGGTGGATGAGGGCAAGGAGGCCTTTACCGTCTTGAGAAAGGCGGACTTCAAGAACATCAACGTCGATATCGTCTACTCTCTGCCCGGCCAGCCTCAAGAGAGCATCATCAGGGATGTGGAAGAGGCGATGGCGCTGGGCCCTGAGCACCTCTCTTGTTATATGCTGGGTATCGAGGCGGGGTCGCGGTTCCATGACGAGGGGGTCCGCGGCAATGACTCGGATACCCAGGCGCGGGACTTTCGAGTGGTCTGGGAGCGCTTGAGCCGCTCTGCCTGGCAACCTTATGAGATCAGCAACGCCGCCAGGGAGGGGTTTGCCTGCCGGCACAACCTGAATTACTGGCGGGGCGGCAATTACATCGGTCTGGGGTTGTCGGCGCACTCCCACCGGGAGGGGCACCGTTCCTGGAATACCTCGAACCTCGCGGATTACCTGCGCGGGGCCTCGGAGGACCCGCATAGACTGAAGGTCGGGGAGGAGTTTTTGGAGCCCCCCAGGCGTTTTCTTGAGACTTTCCTTTTCGGCCTGCGGCTGAGGGCGGGTGTGGATCTTCAGGCGCTGGAGCGGCGGTTCGGCGCGTTGCTCGAACCCGACAAGAAGGCGCGTATCGATCGATTCGTGAGGGACGGTTTCCTGGTCTACGAGGGTGCCTTTTTGAAGGCAACGGCCAAGGGGCGGCCCGTCCTGGATGGGGTCTGCGGTTCGCTGATATGAGTTTTCTCTCGGCCCGCCAAGAGGTTGCGCGTCAGGCCCAGCCAAAAATTTTCAAGAAAAACTTTAGCATTTTTGCGCCTATACTTTATAATACTGGAGAGTACTTCTGCCTACGTTCAGGGGCAGGAAGGAGCATGGTTTGTTGAGGCAGCGGATTTCCCGGGCGTTGGTCCTGGTTTTTCTCTTTTCCGGTTGTACCCAGTGTCTCTTGCTGAGGTCGGAGTATTTTGACATAACGGGCAAGGTCTTTACCCCTAAGACCGCCGATAGCGACATGCCCATCCTGACGGCGAACCCGACCGTGGAATACGAGAAGATCGGTACGGTCCGGGTCTGGGCCCGGTATGGCACGAATCCTGAGGTAATCAGGCAGGAGTTGAAGAAGCGCGCGCGCATGGCCGGGGCGGATGCCTTGATGGAGGTACAGATCGCCGAGGACGAGAAGGCAGACCTCGTCTTCTGCGGCAAGATCTTTACCACAAAGCGCAATATCAGCGGCAAGGCGACAGCCATTGTTTATCGAGAAGCCTCCGGCGAGAACAAGGAAGACAAGGCGCGCAACCCCGCCTTGTATAATTTATGAGATGTCCCCGGCCGGTTTATCCCGATCTTCCAAAACTGCGGCCCTTGAATAATCTGAATGTTCCCTTTCAGATTTATCCTGAGCGAAGCTCAAGGACAGGCCGCGGCAGAAGCCCGTCGGGATTCCGCCCCGAAGGGGCAGGAAACAGGGAACTCCCGGTCTTAGCCCGGGTGAGGCTTTATACGACTGTTCTTGTCTGGTCGTTTCTTGCGCCGGCCCTCGTCTTCGCGCAGGAGACGACGGGGCCGGCGGCTCCGGAAGGCGAGCTGGGCGTTTCGATCACGGCCGGGACCGTCTACATCATCGCGGTCTTTGTCGGCATCATCGTCTCGGTCATCCTGACGCGGATCGCACGGGCCAACGCGCGGCTCAAGCTCGCGACGACAGGATACAAGGCTAAAGCTCTTGAGTTAGAGAACGATATCGTCTCTTCGCTCTCCGGCGCGGGGCTCACGCGGGAGAACCGCGCCGAGGTCGCCCGCACCATCGCGCAGACCGTCGAGCAGCGGGTCTCGCGCCACGTCGAGACGGTGACGGCCCAGATCAGGGACAAGTACGAGGAGACGATCGCCGAAAAGGACAAGCAACAGGAGATCGTCCAGGTCAAATATAAGAATTTGGTCAAGGAAAAAAACCAGACCGAGGCGATCGTCCAGAGCCTCGCCGAGGGCCTCGTCGTCGTGAACAACA